>JANMFC010000193.1:0-10773 GCA_031377675.1 Pseudanabaena sp. OTE_70b_metabat_355
TGTTGTAGCGCGAACTCTCGCCACAACAAATTGATGCTTTATTTTACTGCGCGTTCCTACGGCGCTTTGCGCTTAAACCCGAACTAAGAAATTTTTTGAAAGTGTTGCTTTGCAACACTTTCAAAAAATTTCTTAGTCTGCCCATACTTAATGGATTTAGGGCTTATTCTGCAACCTAACCATAAAAAAGCCATCCATGTCATGTTCGTGGGGCAGAACTTTCACCCAACCCCGATCGCTTGCAAAATGAGCCGCAGGATTATCGGCATCGGGCGGGATAATTTGCCAATCAGGATGATTGACTAAAAACTGCGTGATTACTTCTTCATTTTCGGCAGGATGCAAAGTGCAAGTACTGTAGACAATTACGCCTTCAGGTTTTACCCATGTCGTAGCGTGATCAAGAATTTCGGCTTGAGTCTTGGCTAATTTATAGGGTTCATCAGGGGTTTGTCGCCAACGCGCATCGGCGTGACGATGTAATGTACCGAGTCCAGAGCAAGGCACATCTAATAAAACGCGATCGCATTTACCTTCTGGGAGTTCTGCAAATTCACGCGCATCAACTTCAACGGTTTCGACATTAGTGATCCCCAACCGCGCTGTATTTTGATCGACTTTTTTGAGGCGCCTGGCGAGGCGATCTAAAGCATAAACTTTACCCGTATTTTTTAAGCGATCGCTGATATGTGTAGTCTTTCCCCCTGGGGCGGCGCAAGCATCAATAATGATCTCGTTGGGTTGAGGATCAAGTAAATAGGTGACTAATTGAGCGCTCGCATCTTGAACTGACCACCAACCCTCTTTAAATTTTGGTAATTTACTGACATCACCCGCACCTTGTCCCACTCGGATACCATCGGGCAAATAGGGAATTGGCGCAGCTTCTATTTCGGCTTCAGCAAAAGCTGCCAAAACTTGATCCCGCGTGGTCTGTAAAAGATTTACTCGTAAATCGAGGTGGGGCGTTTGATTAAACCAATTACAAATATCCGCGATCGCCGCTTGTCCAAATTCTTTTTGCCATAGCTCGATTAACCATTCTGGATAACTGTAAAGGCTGGCGGGATCGGTAATATTTGCGAGAATATCTCCCTTGTCTTTAGCCCTGAGTATCGATCGCATTACTCCATTCGTAAAACCAGACAAACCTGTTAAATTATTTTGTTTAACCAATTCCACCGTGGTATGGACGATCGCGGATGGTTTAATGCGATCGAGAAAACATAGCTGATAGATCCCAATCTGTAAGATTATTAGTAGATCTGGCGGTAGCTTAGAAATTGGTTTTTGTGAGAAGTTTTGCAAAACTGCTTCCAAGGTTTTCTGACGGCGCGTACATCCATAGACTAGTTCGGTAATCAGACGGCGATCGCTTTCTGGGAGAGTATGGTCATCTTGTCGCGATCGTGAGAGCGTACAGTCAAGTGCAACGTCTGCGTAAGCCTTGCGCCTTTGGATTAAACGGAGAGCTTCTAAGGCAATTTGTCGAGAATTTTTATTTGTCATCGGCGATTTTCTTTAATGTGAACTTAATGTTACCGAGTGTAGCTAAATAGTAAAATTGAATGAAACAGCCATGCGATTACTAAAATTCAATGATTGCACAGTAGACAAGTGCGACCATTATTTGGTATCTAAGAGCTTAGATTGAGATGATTTTTAATCATCTGTTACAAAGCTGTAAAAAAGCTTAATATCTAAAATAAGTGTGGTGACTATTGTGGGTGTGAGGAGCTGTAATGGTTGATACAGGTGTGAGAGTCAGGAAAGCTAAATTCTCGTCAGGGAGTACCCTAGCACTTGGATTAGCGATTGGTTTAATAAGTTTAATAGTTGGTGTCGATCTTTTCCTACATCCGACTATAAGTTCTACATTATTGTTGCCATTTACTTTTGGCGGCGGCGGCGTAGCTCTACTTGGAACTTTCGCAGTACCACTTTTGCGAAGGCTTAAGGCTGGACAGATCATTCGTGAAGATGGTCCGCAAGCTCATCTCAAGAAGCAAGGCACACCGACGATGGGAGGGATATTTATTATACCTGTCGGGATTGTGCTGGCGCTGGTGTGGTCGGGATTTAACGACAAAGTTGTCGCCTGTAGTTTACTGACTCTCTCCTTTGCCTTTATCGGTTGGCTCGATGACTGGAAAATTTTGCGCCGTCATTCCAATCAAGGCTTGTCTCCCCGCTCTAAAATCCTCCTTCAAGCTTTATTTTCAGCAGTTTTTTGTGGCTGGTTAGCTCTGACGCAAAATTGGCAAGCGATCGCCACCGTAAATTTGCCATTACATTTTGCGCTGCCCCTTGGCTTATTATTCTTTCCCCTAGCCCTGTTTGTCTTCCTCGGCAGCAGCAATGCCACTAACCTTACCGATGGTTTAGATGGTCTAGCAGGTGGCACTGGCGCGATCGCCCTATTCGGGATGGCGATATTACTATTTCCCCAAAACAAAGAATTAGCGATTTTCTGTATGTGTCTAAGTGGCAGCTATTTAGGTTTTCTTTGGCACAATCGCTATCCTGCGCGGGTATTTATGGGTGACACAGGATCGCTAGCTTTGGGAGGAGCGCTTGCTTCAACCGCGATTCTGGGTAATTTACTTTGGGCTTTTGCCATTATTGGCGCAATTTTTATCTGGGAATCGATTTCAGTAATTGCACAGGTTGGCTATTACAAGGCAACCAAAGACGAAACTGGTATGGGTAAACGTCTCTTTAAAATGGCTCCTTTTCACCACCATTTAGAACTAAGCGGCTGGCATGAGTTGCATGTAGTCAGGGCTTTTTATCTAACGGGTGGTTTTTTAGTAGGGCTTACAATTTTGATTAGCAAGCTGTAGATTCTGGTTCTAATTTTTCTTTGATTTACAGCGCTTTGCGCTTAATTAAAACTCAGAGAAATTTTTAAAAGCGGCGCTCCGCGCCGCTTTTAAAAATTTCTCTATACTACTCAAAGCGTCAATCGGCTGTAAGTCGTGCTACTATTATCGCGGTTTTCTGAATGTCGATGACAATTAGAAAACCGCGATAATGCTATATTTAGGCAACTAAAAGCCCGATCAAAAAGCTCGATCAAAAAAACAAGCACAACAAGCGTTTTCAGATGCAATCTAGTTTTAAAGTTAACTTTGCGAATGGTGATGTGGCTCAAGCCATAGAGATTTTGTCTGAGGATGATCTACCGATCGCTTTTACAGAAATGGGATTGCAGGGGAAGCGACCAGTATTAGTGGCGATCGGTGGGGCGAGTTTAATTTCAGAAGCAGATTTTGCAAGATTACAAAGGTTATTTACGGAGGTGCTTGCCCCCCTTGCTAAGGATTTAGGGTGTTATGTAGTTGATGGTGGGACGGATGCTGGGGTAATGAAATTAATGGGGAAAGCGAGACATGAAGATGGTTCAGCTTTCCCGTTAGTAGGGGTGTCGCCCATTGGACTTGTGCAACTACCCGATGCAATCAATCCATCGGCTGAGTCTGCACCTCTGGAGCCGCATCATACACATTTCTTTTTTATATCTGGTAATAATTGGGGAGATGAATCACCTTGGTTGGCGAACATTGCCAGTTTATTGGCTGGCGATCATCCATCGGTGACAGTACTGATTAATGGTGGGGCGATCTCCTTGGTTGATGCCAAAGAAAGTACTAAAGTTCATCGCCCGATTGTGGCGATCGCGGGTAGTGGGCGATTAGCTGACGAAATAGCAAATGCGGCTTTGCATCCAGATTGGGAACGGCGTGAGGAAATAGGATTGTTATTAGAGCAGGGACAAATCCATTTATTCGATCTTGATGAACCGATCGCTGAGTTAGAAAAAGTGTTGAGACAGAAGCTATCGGGGGAGCAGTTTTAATGGAAGTCATACCAGAATCGAATCCGCTCAATCGATCGCTTTTGGAAGATGCATGGCGACTATTTTGTGTTTACGATCGCACGGCAGTTGTAACACAGAAACGATTTTTAAATTTTCGGATTGCAATCTTGATTGTGGGCGTGATTTCGACAGTTTTGGTGGTGATCAGAGCTGCATGGGATCCGCAACTGATAGGATTGATTGGCTTAAATAAGCCCGAATTTAGCCAAATTTTCAATGTTCTCGGCAATGGTTTTTATTGGTTGGTAATTATTGCGCCGATCGCGGTGAGTGTTTTGTTAGCGGCTTCGGTGAAGTTAGATCGCGGCATGAATTGGATCATTTTGCGGACTAGTGCCGAAATCCTCAAAAAAGATATTTATTGCTATCGCACCTTGAGTATTTATGAGTCGAAGGATGCGGATATGCGTTTGGCTGAGTCAATTCAGATCGTTAGCGATCGCTTGATGAAAACACAGGTAAATCGCTCAGGATTGGCTCTCGATAGCGGGTTAGAGATTGGTAGTAAGGATCTATTAAAGGCGATTAGAAATAATGTTTGTGGAGCCGATCAGGAAACTTTTTCACCATTAACGGTTGAGCAGTATTTGGAATATCGATTAATCGATCAGCTTAGTTGGTATCGCCGTAAAACAGTAAAGCTAGATCGCCAGTGGCAACTTCTGCAATGGTCAATCTATGTTTGGGGTGCTTTGGGTACTTTTTTGGCGGCGATTCAGGCGGAAATTTGGATTGCGATTACCAATGCGATCGCCACGGCGATCGCTAGTTTCTTGGATTTTAAGCAGTTGGATAGTACGATGATGTGCTACAACCAAGCGGCTTGTAACCTTGAGAATCTATTGTGTTGGTGGCACGCGCTAACGGATGAGGCGAGGACTAATCCTGAAAACATCAAGAAATTGGTAAACAGTACGGAGACGGTAATCCAGTCAGAGACGAGCAGTTGGGTGGAGGAGATGCGCGAGGCGCTGTCGGAACTGTATAAGGAAAATGAGAAGTCGGAAGATAAGTCTTCAAATAATATAGATTAAGTTATCACTAAAAAACTATGCAAAAACTGACATTAGAGCTACCTGAGCCACTCTTTCAACAGTTGACTCGCATTGCCAACTTAACCGCTCAACCCTTAGAATCCTTAGCTTTACAAAGTATTACTGGTAATTTGCCACCCTCAGTCGAGAATTTACCGTTAGAAATGCAAGCTGAGTTATCGAAAATGCAATTATTAAAGATTAATCAGCTATTAGAAATTGCCCATAGTCAAGTCTCAGCTACACATAGCGATCGTCACCAGTATTTGCTTGAAAAAAATCAACAGTCTGAACTTTCAGAAACAGAATATCAAGAACTTCAAGATTTAGGAAAGACAGTCGATAAGATGATGTTGACCAAAGCTCATGCATGGGCAATCGTGCGATGGCTTGGATATCCAATTCCAACCCTAGATGAGTTACCAGCAGCATAATGTCATCTATTCCAAAGACTCAAATCGCAGGGAAAATCAAACAACGGTTGCTTAGCAAATCGTGATAATCTAAATTTCAGTATAGTTAGGCGGCACAATCGAGATATTTTATGACTGACGTATTTATTTCATACTCGCGTAAAGACAAGGATTTTGTCAGTACCCTGTATGCAGCCTTTGAGCGTAGCCAAAAAAATATTTGGGTTGATTGGAATAATATTCCGCTTACGTCTGACTGGTGGGCAGAGATTGAGAAGGGAATTGAGGCGGCTGATACTTTTGTATTTGTAATCAGTCCAGACTCCATCGCTTCCGAAGTATGTACGAAAGAGATTGATCATGCAGTACTACACAATAAGCGGTTGTTTCCGATTGTGAGACGCGATGCGGATAATTTTGAGGTGGGAAATGTCGCCCATGAGAAGATCAAGCAGCATAATTGGTTGATGTTTCGGGAAGAAGAAGATTTTGAGTCCGCGTTTAAGACGCTGACGGCGACAATTTCGCTAGATTTGGTACATTTGCATAGCCATACAAGGCTGTTGGTGAGGGCGATCGAGTGGGGGAATGGGCGATCGGATAGTCTTTTGTTGCGGGGAGATGATCTGGCGAATGCGGAACTGTGGTTAAGGGAGAGTAAGGGTAAAGCTCCGCAGCCAACCGAGCTTCAGGAAACCTATATCAAAAATAGTCGTGATGTTGAGAATGCAAGCGATCGCGCAATTTCTATTTTAAAAGATGCAGAACGGAAGGCGAAGAATCTGGTTAAGGTTGGTTCGTTGTTTTTAGTGGGAACTTTATTGGTTGCAGGGATGGGAGCATGGGTGTCTATTGATGCTTCCAATCAAAAAATTGCTTTGGCGAATATGACCTTAAAGACGGTTAAGGTAAAGGTCGCCTTGTTAGATGGCGACGGGCTGAAGTTTATGTTATTAGCCGTTGATGCGGGGCATACGCTGAAGCAGATTGAAAATCGTTCGCAGGAATGGCAAAAACTACAACAAGATGTTGTCGTGCTTTTGCAACAAGCTAATTACCTTGTCCCAAAACAAAATCGACTGCAAGGGCATACAGGTGTTGTCGTAAGTGCGAATTTCAATGCAGACGGCAGCAAAATCGTCACCGCTTCCGATGACAAAACAGCGCGGGTGTGGGATGTTAATGGCAATCAAATTGCCGAATTAAAAGGGCATAAAGGTGAAATCTATAGTGCGAATTTCAGTGCAGACAGCAGTAAAATTGTCACCGCTTCCACCGACAACACAGCGCGGCTGTGGGATGTCAAAGGGAATCTAATTGCCGAACTAAAAGGACATACAGGCGAAGTCTATAGTGCGAATTTCAGCGCGGACGGCAGTAAAATTGTCACCGCTTCCGATGACAACACGGCGCGTGTGTGGGATGTCAAAGGGAATCAAATTGCCGAACTAAAAGGACATACAAGTGGCGTTTACAGGGCGAATTTCAGTGCAGACGGCAGCAAAATTGTCACCGCTTCCTTTGACAACACGGCGCGTGTGTGGGATGTCAAAGGGAATCAAATTGCCGAACTAAAAGGGCATACTGGTATTGTCTATAGCGCAAATATCAGCGTAGACGGCAGCAAAATTGTCACCGCTTCCTATGACAAAACGGTGCGGGTATGGGATGTCACAGGGAATCAAATTGCTGAACTAAAAGGGCATACTGGTGGTGTCTATAGTGCGAATTTTAGTGCAGACGGCAGCAAAATTGTCACTGCTTCCGATGACAAAACGGCGCGGGTATGGGATGTCAAAGGGAATCAAATTGCCGAACTAAAAGGGCATACTCGTGGTGTCTATAGAGCGAATTTCAGTGCAGATGGCAGCAAAATTGTCACCGCTTCCGATGACAAAACGGCAAGGGTATGGGATGTTAATGGCAATCAAATTGCTGAACTAAAAGGGCATACGCGTGGTGTCTATAGCGCAAATTTCAGTGCAGATGGCAGCAAAATTGTCACTGCTTCTGATGACAAAACTGCGCGGGTGTGGGATATCAAAAGGAATCAAATTGCCGAACTAAAAGCGCATACTGGTATTGTCTATAGTGCGAATTTCAGCGCAGACGGCAGCAAAATTGTCACCGCTTCCTTTGACAAAACGGCGCGGGTATGGGATCTCAAAGGGAATCAAATTGCCAAACTAAAAGGACATACTGGTGTTGTCAGAAGTGCGAATTTTAGTACAGACGGTAGCAAAATCGTCACCGCTTCCGAAGACAAAACGGCGCGGGTATGGGATGTCAAAGGGAATCAAATTACCGAACTAAAAGGGCATACACGTGGTGTCTATAGTGCGAATTTCAGTGCAGACAGCAGCAAAATTGTCACCGCTTCCGAAGACAAAACGGCGCGGGTGTGGGATATCAAAGGGAATCAAATTGTCGAACTAAAAGGGCATACACGTGGTGTCTATAGTGCGAATTTCAGTGCAGACGGTAGCAAAATTGTCACCGCTTCCGAAGACAAAACGGCGCGGGTGTGGGATGTCAAAGGGAATCAAATTACCGAACTAAAAGGGCATACACGTGGTGTCTATAGGGCGAATTTCAGTACAGACGGGGGCAAAATTGTTACCGCTTCCTATGACAACATGGCACGGGTGTGGGATGTTAATGGC
Organism: Pseudanabaena sp. OTE_70b_metabat_355; assembly: GCA_031377675.1. Classification (GTDB taxonomy): domain Bacteria; phylum Cyanobacteriota; class Cyanobacteriia; order Pseudanabaenales; family Pseudanabaenaceae; genus Pseudanabaena. The sequence continues at coordinate 7,991 of JANMFC010000193.1, forward strand.
AATCTAATTGCCGAACTAAAAGGGCATACTGGTTGGGTCTATAGTGCGAATTTCAGTGCAGACGGTAGTAAAATTGTCACCGCTTCCGATGACAAAACGGCCCAGGTGTGGGATCTTAATGGCAATTTAATTGCGGAGCTAAAAGGGCATACTGGTGGTGTCTACAGGGCAAATTTCAGTGCCGACGGCAGCAAAATTGTCACCGCTTCCGATGACAAAACGGCGCGGGTGTGGGATCTTAATGGCAATTTAATTGCGGAGCTAAAAGGGCATACTGGTGTTGTCTATAGTGCGAGTTTTAGTACAGATGGTAGTAAAATCGTCACCGCTTCCGATGACAAAACGGCGCGGGTGTGGGACGCAAAGTTTGAGAACGATCGCGATATTCTGTTAAGCCGACTCTGCGATAAACTCCACGACTATCTCTCCACTAACCCCAACGTCAAGGATGAAGACAGACAGATGTGTGGCATTGAGGCAAGGAAAAAGTAAAAAACTCATAACGCAGGGACAATAACAACGGTTATTCAGCAAATCGTGATAATCTAAGTTTTAGGTGGCACAATCGAAACATTTTATGACTGATGTATTTATTTCATACTCGCGTAAAGACAAGGATTTCGTCAACACTCTCTATGTAGCGTTTGAGCGCACCCAAAAAAATATTTGGGTCGATTGGAATAATATTCCGCTTACGTCAGACTGGTGGGCGGAGATTGAGAATGGAATTGAATCGGCTGATACGTTTGTGTTTGTAATCAGTCCCGATTCCATTGCTTCTGAGGTATGTATGAAAGAAATTGATCATGCAGTGCTACACAATAAGCGGTTGTTTCCGATTGTACGGCGCGATGCGACTAACTTTGATCTGGGGAATATTGCCCATGAGAAGATCAAACAGCATAATTGGTTGATGTTTCGGGAGCAGGATGATTTTGAGGCAGCATTTAAGACGCTGACGGAGACGATCTCGCTGGATTTAGAGCATTTGCATAGTCATACGCGGCTATTGGTGAGGGCGATCGAGTGGGGGAAGGGGCGATCAGATAGTCTGTTGTTACGGGGTGATGATCTGGCGAATGCAGAACAATGGTTGGAGGCTAGTGAGAGTAAAAATCCGCAGCCAACGGAACTTCAGGAAACCTATATTAAAAATAGCCGTGATGTCGAGGATGCAAGCGATCGCGCGGCGGCGATCCTTCAACAGTCTGTAGAAGACGCAAATAAGCGGGCTGCTGAGGCAGAGGTTGTTTTTCAGGAGGCGGTGAAAAAGGCGGCGTTACGAACTAAGATTGCCTCGACGATTTTGGCAGGGTCGATTTTGTTGGCGACAGGTGCTGCTGTATGGGCAACTAAGTTGGTGAAAGATGCTAACGAAGATATAAAAATTGCCGATATAAAGCTCAAAAGCCTTGATGCTAAGAGGGATTTTCAGGGAGATCAGGTATTGGATGCTTTAGTCAAGTCTGTCATCGCGGGGCAGAAACTCAAGGGCTTAGATCCTGCGATCGCAAAACGAGACAAGGCAAATACACAAATGCTAGTGACAGCAAATTTGTCACAGTTTGTCTATGGAGTTCAAGAAAAAAATCGCTTTTCCCATAGCGCTTGGGTCAGTAGCGTAGCCTTTAGTCCCGATGGCAAGACGATTGCAACAGGAAGTGGGGACAAAACCGTCAAATTGTGGGATATCGAAGGCAAAGAACTCCAAACCTTAAAAGGTCATAGCACTTGGGTCAGTAGCGTAACCTTTAGTCCCGATGGCAAGACGATTGCGACAGGGAGTTTGGATAACACCGTCAAATTGTGGAATCTCGAAGGCAAAGAACTCCAAACCTTAAAAGGACATAGTGCTAGTGTCTGGAGCGTTACCTTTAGTCCCGATGGCAAGACGATCGCTTCTGGCAGTCAAGACAACACCGTCAAATTGTGGCAGATCGAAGGCAAAGAACTCCAAACCTTCAAAGGGCATAGCGCTAGTGTCAGGAGCATTTCCTTTAGTCCCGATGGCAAGACGATCATTTCTGGCAGTGAAGACAACACCATCAAATTGTGGCAGATCGAGGGCAAAGAACTCCAATCCTTCAAAGGGCATAGCTCTAGGGTGTTGAGCGTTGCCTTTAGTCCCGATGGCAAGACGATCATTTCTGGCAGTGACGATAACACCGTCAAATTGTGGCAGATCGAAGGCAAAGAACTCAAATCCTTTAAAGGGCATAGCTCTAGGGTGTTGAGCGTTGCCTTTAGTCCCGATGGCAAAACGATCACGACAGGCAGTGGAGACAAAACCGTCAAATTGTGGAATCTGGAAGGCAAAGAACTCAAATCCTTTAAAGGGCATAGCTCTAGTGTCTGGAGCGTTGCCTTTAGTCCCGATGGCAAGACGATCGCCTCTGGCAGTGACGACAACACCGTCAAATTGTGGAATTTAGATCTTGATGACCTGATGGCACAGGGTTGCGCTTGGCTACGCGACTATCTCGTTAATAATCCTAATGCGACTGATGAGGAGAGAGAAGGTTGTCAAGTAAAAAGGGGAAAGTAAAGGGCATCTCTAAAAATAGGTCTAGACAGGGTAAGGGATTTAAGCAATTGGAATAGAAGTATAATATAATAAATAAGAGATAGAAGAGGTTAAAAGGCAACGCCGATTCAAACTTGAAATGCAACGGGTTCTGATGAAGCAAAGAATACTTCGTATGGGGTACGATAGTCAAGAGATTTTCTCGGTCTGTGATTTATAAAATCTACCGCCTTCTGAAAGTCTTCTTCTTTCACGATTT
>JANMFC010000198.1:0-37562 GCA_031377675.1 Pseudanabaena sp. OTE_70b_metabat_355
ATAATATAACAAAAAAAAACAAATGTTATAAAATTTTTAACAAAACTTTTTTAACTCTCTCATCCGAAAATAATTTGGGGGGCGCGCCAACCCCCCCCACCCCTTTTTTCGATAGACGGCATCTCTACCTATATCTATACGCCGACGGGAGTGGGAATACTGCTGAAAGTAGCAATCGATGGCTTATTGAAGACTTGAGCCAATTGACGTGGAGCGCGATCGCACCAGTTTTTCTTGCCATAGACATAACCAGCAATCAAAGGCAATGCGACAGTCGCTTCTGAGTAAACCATTTGCTCTTGGACAATATCAACCTTGCCCCAAGAATGCGCTTCCTTCAAGGTCGAACCCGATAGAGCGCCATCGCGTTCGTCAGCAACGGTGATTTGAACGGCATACTTGTGCATAGCTGCCTCGAAACCAAGTAACTCCGCCGCAACGACAGTATCTTGAGCGAAGTTTTTGGGAACGCCGCCACCGATCATGAATAGTCCAGTGTGAGGGCTTGCCAATTTACACTGAGTCAACTCACGGAAGTCACGCACAGAGTCGATGCTGACATGTTCTTCTGGGTTGTACCACTGATGATGGACTAAGCCAAATCCTGCGGAACAATCACTGAAAGCAGGAACGAAAATGGGGACTTGATGCTCGTAAGCGGCGAGGACAACCGACTGACGATTTTTGGCATTCTTGTCAAGGTATGCGCCCATTTCGTAAATGAACTCGCGGGAGGAGTAAGGACGAGGAGGAAGCGAATTGGCAATCTTGGCGATCGTCATGTCGCATACACGCAATTCGTCTTCGTCAATGTAGGTGTCATAGATGCGATCAATCGCATTGTCACGCAATACTGTGTCATCGGCAAAGGTGTCACCGACGTAATGGCGATATCCGAGCGCTTCAAAAAAGTCTTGATCAACGATATTTGCGCCTGTAGAGACAATCATGTCTACCATGTTGTTGGCGATTAGATCATAGACAATCCCCTTGAGTCCCGCACTAAACAAAGATCCTGCCAAACACAAGATGATCGCGCAATCTTTATCCTTGATCATGTTGTCGTAGATATGGGCTGCACGTCCAAGGTTTCTACCTTGAAAAGCGGTGTTTGCCATTGCGTCAACCAATCCCACCACATCAAAGGCTTTGATATCGATGTGTTCAACAGTCTGTTTTAGTAGTTCGCGTTTCATGATTCTTGAGATTCCTAGTATGTGTTGTAGATGTATGTGAATTTGCAAATATATAGAAATATTTATTGCGAAAATTTATTGCAATAAATATTTTGAACAAACTTCAACAACAGAACAAGCGAAAATTAAACATCAAAGGCTAGAAATTTTTTGTCATTCACAAGCGATCGCACACAGCGATAATCACGATATTAGAGACATACAATGTCTCTAATATCGCCTTGCAAAATCGAAAAAAACTGTTTACCCTAAACGAGCTTTTAACTGCTTATTCAGTTTTGAAAAAATATTTATTCTTCTCCACGGTGAGAAGCGATCGACCTAGGTTGTTAATAGTGATAACAAGCCCAATAGTTAAAGGGTCGATCGGAACATACTGGGTCCTTCACAGGCATCATCCCAAGAAAGGGTCGGATCAGATTCACGTCTGTCTCCGAGCTTTATATTGAGCAGCCAATCACATCCAAGCAATAAAATCAGTTTTTTCAATTCTTTAATAACTGAACACAACAAATCCTTAAATATAATAGCACTTTTTTTGAGTAACACAAGCAAAATGGCGCTAGAGATTTTATAGGTAAATTCGTTTAATTGTAGATGTAGGAGACTTGACGAGACATCAGCCTCCCCATTGAAACAATTTGAACGTATTTCATCTAGGGACGATCATGATAACAGCGCAGTATCAGGAGGCTCTACACTCCTATTCAGAAGGTCGATACGAAGAGGCGATGCGGCAATTTTCCGATCTGCTGTATGAAGATCCGCGTAATCCCAAATTGCATATTTGGTTGGGTGCGGCTTTTCGTAAAGCTGGTAAAATTGAGTATGCAAAAGTCCAGTATCAACAGGTATTGACATTGACAGATGATCCAGATTTATTGGATCTTGCGAAAACTTCGCTTGCTCAAATTCAAAACAAGTTAGCTAGTCAAAGATCTGCGAATCCTCAAAAATCTAAAAAGGATTCAGCGAACGGTTCTGCTAACCTTCAGGAACTTAATGGTAGCTCCAATGGTAATTTTAACGGAATCTCCAATGGCAGTTCTCAGGGAGTTACCTTGCTCAATAATGGGGACGATGTTACCTTGTTGGCGCATTCTTCTAGTGAATCCCACTCTAATTTCAAAGCCACATCTGCTGTCGTTCCGAAGAGTAATGGCAATGGATTAGTGCCACCACCGCCTGCGATCGCCTTGATGCTTAAGAAAAAACATCATCAGAGCATTGCAGATCAACGGACTTTGACTGACTCGCAAGAGATTCAAAATTTACAGGTTGAGCAGATTTTTGCCTCTGAGGATATAACAGCAAAAGCTGATTCATCGATTCTAAAAGAAGCGATCACAAAAATTGAAAAGGGGATTCAGAAAGGGCTTCAGAAGAGTAGTCGTAAGGATACTCACGATACCAATCAGAATCATAAAATGATTGCAAATGAACAAACTCAAGTTGTGGTTTCACCGTTAGAATCACAACTCTTTAGTGATGTTGCTGAGGATGACACCGCGATCGCTAGCCAAGATGTAGGCGATCGCGGTATTGATGATCGCGTAGGTCAAACACCAATTGCGCTGGAGGATATGTTCATATTCTCCACATTGAGGCAAAAAATCACTCTATGGGGAACTTTGCTAGCCACTATTCCTGCGATCGCTTTGGGAGTGGCTGCATATCACGGGGGAGATGGGTTGCTGCTAAACAAAGCTAAACAAAAGCAACAGTCTGATGCGATCGCGCTAGCACAGATAACGGGAAGATTTTTGCGCCAACAAACCACCGATGTAAACGTGTTACAGACGCTGCTGGTCGCATCGGAAGTGGGGCAAAATACGGGGCAAAATACATTGCAAAAACCTGTGCCGCCCACAGAGGCAGGTGGTGTGACCAAAAGTCCTCAGCCGCTAAATTCTCAATCAATCGCCCAACAACGCCAATATAAGCAGCTTTTGACTAACCGTTTAAGTCTTTATAGCCAAGCTTATCCGCAGTATGCCAGTATTGCCCTATTTAGTAATACGGGTGAGTTAATCGCTCAGTCAAGTAATTCTAAGACCTTACAAACTCTCAATCTCAATTCACTCAATCCTAACTCTCAAAAAGGGGCTGCATCAATTACTGATTCCGTAGTCATTGGTAATCCCGTAATGGGCAAAGACGGCAACGTTCTTTATGCTGTGACCACAGTCAAAAGCTCTGTTTCTCAAAAAGTAAATATGGTGTTACAGGTTGAGATTCCTGTAAAAAATTTAGTGAATGAGTTAACTAATACAGGAATCATTAATAACGGTGAGATGGAAAATGCTAAATCCTACAATTTTTTTGTGGTCGATAGCACTAACAGATATGTAACTAGTTCCCCATCGGTCAAGGTCGGAGAGGATGCGCTAGAAGATTTCACAATGTTACCTGATTTACGAGCTTCTCAGTTACCTGCTTTGAGAAATGTCGTTAGAGGCGATCGCAACCAGCAAATTCTTGCCTATACACCTGTGAGTATGTTGGGTTGGGATCTGTTGACAATTATCGATAAAGATCAGGCTATGTCAGGTAGTCAAAATCTGTTGTTGGTAATTGGCGTGGGTATTGCGGTTACACCTTTGTTTGTAGGTGCGATCGCCTTTGCGTTGTCCCAGAGATTGACAAAAAGACTAAAGGAAATTCGTGCTGCTTTACGATTTTTAAGACGCGCACTTAGACGCGGTGATTCCGACATTAGTTTTGATCCGATTTTTGGGCGGCTGAATGTGGATGGTAATGATGAATTAGCGGATATTTCGTTAAGCATCAACAGAATGTCCGATCAACTGCAAATGATGATGAAAAAACAAGAGCAGGAGAATCAGCGCTTGCAGTTGCAGTCTGTCAAGATGTTTCAGGTTTTATCGAAACTGGCTAGGGAAGAGAAAAAAGAAGGAAAAGAACCTGACTTATCCGATGACAACATTTTGAAGTTGGGCAAAAAAGTGCGGGCGGAAATGGTTCAGCGTAATGCTGAAGTTAACGGTTATCGCCAACAGCAACAAGATCTTCAAGCACATTTAATGCAAATGTTAGGGGATATTAAAGGGCTAACAGATGGAGATTTGACGGTTTCGACAAAGGCTCCCGATGGCACTCTGGCTGATATCTCGGTATTTTTTGATGACGTGATTCATGGACTTCAAAATATCGTCGGTCAGGTTAAGTCATCTGCTAACCAAGTTAATTTGGCGCTGGGTGAGAATGAACAGGCGATCGCGAATCTGGTTGTTGTCTCTCAAAGACAAGTAGATATGGTAGATCGATCGCTACACAATGCTCAAATGGAGCAAATGTCGGCAACTGCTCTAACCAATAACAGCCGACAAATCATGAAATCATCACAATTAGTGGCGACAAAACTTTCCGATAGCGATCGCAATCTGGAGGCGGTACTACAACAAATTAGCGGGTTACAAAGCACGGTGACAAATACAGCTAAGCGCGTGAAACATTTAGGGGAAGTATCCCAAAAAGTTTCCAAAGCAATTTCTTCGATCAATGAAATCGCGATTAAGACTAATTTTCTGGCAATTAATGCAACGCTGGAATCTTCACGGTCAGAAGATGTGCGTGGAGGATTTGTGATGGTGGCGGAAGAGGTTGGAGAACTCACGGCTCGCTCAGTTGCGGCAACTAAGGAAGTCGAGAACTTACTTGGCAATATTCAGCGTGAAACTAATGAAGTCATGGAGGCAGTTGAATTGGGTCGTAGTCAGATAGCGCAAAGTAATCAACTAGCGATCGCGGCGAAGGATAATCTACAGCAAATTAGTCAAGTTTCACAACAGATTGATGAATTGATGTCGTCGATATCTGAAGTAACGATTGCCCAAGTACAGACATCAGAAAATGTCGCTAATTTGATGCAAGATCTATCGCACATTGCCCATAAAACCCTAACTTCCTCTTCTGAAGCATCGCAGTCTATAAAATCGACTAGACAATATTCAGGACAATTGGGACAGTCTCTAAGTCACTTTAAAACCTTGTAAACCTTGGCTTAATTAAACGCAAAATCCCAAGAAACTGACTTATCGGTTTCTTGGAAGAATCAATTTTAAAATTAGACAGAGAGAGAAATACAATGAATTCTACGATACTTAAATCTACATCTCAGATCAAGAAAAAATTTTCTGAAGAATCTCACATTTTTATTGATGATTTTCAAAATAGAATTTCAGAATTAGATTCAAGATTGCCCAGCTTTCCCAAACAAATTGATGGTTTAATTTCCACCTATGAATTACTTCAAAACTCTGCAATTGAGGCTAATTTCTATGCGCCACAGTCCGCATTTTCGGAGATAATCCATCATTTTGAAGAGTCAATTAGCCTGTTAAGTTATCAGCATATTGGAATTGATTGGATTACCAAGGGATTGCTTTTTGAAGCAATCAATATGATGGGTCAAATTATCGATGAATATTGCTTTGATAGAGCTTCAAATCAAGATTGGATAAAATTACAAGACAATTTATTTAAGCAATTGACAGAACATTTTCAACAAAAATCTGATCAACTCTCCGAAGATCTACCTGAAGATTTATCGGATCAATTAACTGTTTTGCAAAGTGACGAAAATGATCCATTTAATTTAACAGATGCTTCAGAGGAGTTTCATTTATTTGATGTGGATTCTGATTCAAACTATCAAGTTTTAGAGGGAAATTCAACTCAAGTACTAAATCAATCATCCAATCAAGAACACCAGTTTGAGGTTTCAAATGGATTTATTTTAATCGAGCTTGAACAGCCTGACTCATCTTCAGAATTGGTTAAAGATTTGTCAGATATTTTTGATTTAAGTACATCTTTAGACGAATTTAATCATGTTCAAAACATCCATGATGTCAATAATCTTTCTTTAAATAATTTTTTAGGGAATGATGATGAGACCGAACTATTGGGAACTAACTGGAATGAGCAAGAAGTTAGTATTGAAGATGATATTGATAATACGTTAGTTGAATTTTCTTCACAGAAGTTTTGGGGAGAAATGGATGCTGATGATGCTTTGGCGATCGCTCAGCTAGAAGCTGGCTTTGAGCTTTCCGAAGATATTGATGATTCTGATTGCAGAATTGATTTTGCGCGATCGGATATTGACGAACGATTGGAAGACAGTCAAAATATTTCTTGGGAATCTTTAGTCTTAACATCTATTGAAAACGCAAATAGTCGTTCTCCATCTAATTTATTTACAGTCGAACAGTTAGGCGATTCTAATCTTACTGATGCGTCAGATGCCCAATTAATACATTTAGATCCCATTAAAGATCAAGATTTTTTGACCTCAGATATCGATACAGCGATCGAAATGTCGCCAATTTATCGTAATGACACTAGCGAATTTAAGTCTGCTTGGACAAATTCATCTTTAACAAGTTTTTCACGAGATAATGGAATTAGCACAGACCAGAAATTAGACTATACGCTCAATTCTTATGGAGGAGATGTGGATACGCAAGTAAATGCATTTTCGAGCATGGATTATGCTCCTATCTCCAATACTTCCAAGGTGGATTCTAATATTGGTTCTAATATTGATTCTAATTTAAATGTACTTGATGAACAGTTTCTTTCTGTGCCTCATGAGATTGAAAATAGTGCGCTTATTAGAATGCCTTTACACCATGTAACAAAATTAGAAGATTTGTCTGAAGACTTATTAGTGGGAAATGGCAATTTAAATATTTATTTGCAGGAAATGAGGAAACTAGCGGGAGATGTTCAACAGTCCTTACAAACATTGCAACCAGATTTATTAGGAAATAGTTTGCAGAATACTTTGCAAACTACGTTTACGCAGATGGTCAATCTCCTTGAGAAAGCCGAACAACAAACATCAACAATCAATCATGATGCCCACCATTTAAGAAAAAATCTTGGTCAAGTGCTGAGGCAACCGATTTCTAGCTTGTTGAGCCGTTTTCCACGGATTTTACGCGATTTATCGTTACAGTATGGAAAGCAAGTTGAGTTATTGGTGCAAGGTGCTGAAGTCGGACTGGAACGTGCGATCGCTGATGTTGTTGTGGAACCTCTCGATTTATTAATTAGGAATGCTTTTGAATATGGAATTGAATCTCCAAGCGATCGGCAACGACAAGGTAAATTACCGCAAGGAAAAATTGAAATTATCGCTGTACAGACCGAAGAAAACACGGTAATAAAGGTTTGCGATGATGGGCGCGGAGTTGAGAACGTTGCTCATATAGAAGAAAATAATGCTGAACTGAGCGATTTAAGAAAGAAGTTTCAGAATATTGGTGGCACAGTTTCTGTCCAGTCTCAGCTAGGCAAAGGTATCCAATATACAATTACTTTGCCAAATACGCTCTCTTTAGTACGAGTATTGCTAATTGAAATTAATCAAATGTGTTTGGCAATACCGAGTAAAGCGATTCTAGAAGTAAGACTGATCGCTCCCACCAATAATACCGAAAATCCAGAAACTCTACTATGGCGCGATCGGCAAATTCCGATTGTTCGCCTCAATTCATTCTTTAAGCTTAACTGTCGCACCGATAATTCTAAATTTGCTAATGCAGTACCTTCATATTTAGTTATTCAACATGAAGATAATGTGCTAGCGCTTGGTGTTGATGGTTGTTGGCACGATCAAGATGCTACATTTCATCACATAGAAGGCGATATATCTCTCTCTGGTATTTTTGCGGGAACAGTTATTTTGGGAAATGATCAGGCGATCGCCTTGGTAAATCTTACTGAATTAGTTAATCAAGTTCGGCAATCTCCCCTGAATAATTTCTTAAATACAAATTTAAATACAAATTTAAATACAAATTCAAATTCAAATTTAAATTCAAAAGCTTCCCTAAATTCTTCAGTAGATAACGAGATGCTAATTTCGCGTGTTTCTGAACCTGATCTAGTGAATTTAAACAGTTTAGCGGCTTTCTTTGACGGGGACGATTCTCCAGACGCGAACTTTTTTGATATGACAGAGCCATCAGTTCGTCCATTGAAAAAACAACCTTCTCATCAGCCCAAAGTGCTAATAGTTGAATCTTCAGCCAATATTCGCCGCTATCTTTCCATGACTTTAGTAAGAGCAGGTTTTTTGACGGAACAGGTTAGCAATGGGGAAGAAGCGATCGCTTTTCTCAAGGAAAGCATTAAAAATAATTCCAGTCGTAATTCCAGTATAGATATTGTGATTACCGACTTAGCAATGTCTCAAATGAATGGTTTTAAGCTTTTGACAAATATTCGCGCAGATGTGAATCTGCAAAATTTACCTGTAGTTGTACTCGCCTCTCGTGATAACGATAATGATCGAAAACTAGCCTTGGATTTGGGAGCTAATGCTTATTTTAGTAAGCCATATCATGAACAAGAGCTAATGAGTACGCTGCAACAGATGGTTATTCCAAACTCTTAAGGGTTTGGATATGTGTAAAGCCCAAGGATTAGCAGTGCGGCGCGGAGCGCCGCACTGCTAATCCTTGGGCTGGTAGGCAAAATATTAATGCATCATCTGCCGCCTAAAGCACGATAATAGGTAGGCATAATTAAAAAACAGAGTCAAAAGCTACAGGTTTTTGGGTTTATATTTGTGCGAACCTATTTTCGTCTCCACCCAACATCCAGACTAGCTAAGAACAGAAAGAATCAAGCATGACCTGTATTTGTACGATTAGCCAAGCGATCGCCACCACATCGGCAACGGTTAACAATATTGATAAAAATACGCAGATAAACACAGAGATAAGGGGCGTTATTTCTGATAGTCGCAAACTTAAGTCGGGTGAATTATTTGTCGCCTTAACGGGTGAAAACTTTGACGGGCATGGGTTTGTCGCTCAAGCGATCGCCCAAGGTGCGGTGGCGGCGCTCGTAAGTCATGAATGGGCAAGCTCAGAAGCGGCTCAAGGTTTGCCTTTATTAGCGGTTGACGATACGGTTTCGGCTTACCAAGATTTAGCGCGATGGTGGCGATCGCAGTTTGTGCGCCCCGTTGTCTCGGTGACTGGCTCGGTCGGCAAAACTACGACTAAAGAAATTATTGCGAGTATGTTAGCTAGCTATGTCGCCACCGATAAGCAAGTCCATAAAAGTCTGGCTAATCATAATAATGATATCGGGGTAGCTCAAACACTATTGGCGATCGCCCCTGAACTTCATGATTTTGTGGTGGTGGAGATGGGAATGCGTGGTTTAGGTGAGATTGCGCGGCTTGCGAAAACTGCTTTGCCAACGGTGAGCGTGATTACTAATGTCGGTACGGCGCATATTGGTCGCTTGGGTTCGCGAGAAGCGATCGCCCAAGCAAAATGTGAACTGCTGGTGGAAACTCCTGCCGATGGGACGGTAATTCTCAATGCTAACGATCCGCTCTTACTGGAAACTGCGCGTAAAGTTTGGCATGGCAAAACTATCACTTACGGTTTAGGTGTTGGTGATGTCAATGGTGAGTTGAATGGTCAGCAACTTCATGTCGAAGGTTTAACATGGGAATTGCCCTTGCCAGGTCGTCATAATGCTTTAAACTTTTTGGCAGGATTAGCGGTTCTCAAAGCTCTTAATCTAGATTGGGTTCAGACCACTCAGGGGTTGGCGAAACTTGATCTTCCATTTGGTCGAGCGCAGCTATATCAACTTGCTCAAGATGTAACTATTCTCGATGAGACTTATAATGCTTCTCCTGAAGGAATGATCGCCGCGCTACGACAATTAGCAGATATGCCCGCCAAGCGACATTGGGCAGTATTAGGGACGATGAAGGAATTGGGAGAGATGTCTACGCAGTTACACAATCAAGTAGGTGCGGCAATCAGTAACTTCGGAATCGAAGGAGCGATCATTTTGGCAGATGGTGAAGCTGATGCAATCCTAGCGGGTGCAAATGGTTCTTTAAAGTATGCGATCGCTTGTCAGTCATATCAAGAAATTACCGAGACGCTCTTACAAAAAATTGAAAGCGGCGATCGGATTCTTTTCAAGGCTTCGCGATCGGTCGGCATGGATCGAGTGGTCGAGGCATTTCGTAGCAGTTGGCACTAGTCAACAGATAAGGAAATGCTTCTCATCTCCTTATCTGTATTTATAGTTTTCTCTGCATGTGCGCCATCACAGAAAGTAGTATTCCCAGTGTGCTTGTATAAATATAGCCCCACTTTCTTGGTTTCTGTTACTTCAAACGCAAGAGTCCCAAATTAAGTTTTTGTAACTTATGCCCCATTTAGGTAGTAGCCTGTTAACCTAAAGAAAAGGGACGGGATTGTTGATTTAGCAATGCTTATGTTTCTTTTTGTAGAATCAACGGTGAATTTTGAGTATGAAGCGTTTTCGAGATGAGTGGATTAATGAATGGTGTCAAGAAAATGGTTGGACTGACCTATTTGTCGAACGTTGTTGTAACTATTGGGCGTTCCCACCTAGCTCCGTCATGCCGCTACCCATACCTGACAAAACATTACGCGCCATAAAAAATGCCAAAGGCATGACTGATGAAGAAAGACAGTGGACATTTGCAGCGATCGCCATCTCCTGTTTAGCATCAATATCTTGCTTTATTTTTAGAAATCCATTACCAATTACCCTAGCCTTTGGGGTGGTCGCATTTATTGTTGGACAGCTAGAAATCGAAGAGTTTTAAGTATATTCTGAGCGCTCTTAGCTCATAATATATGGGGTTGGGTAGCGAGAAACCCATCTATGTAGCTCAAGATACTTGCAAGACAATACTATGGTTCAAAACGTCGCCAAAAGCAGCTTTATTGCTTTAGAAAATATTGGCAAGTCCTATTTACAACCAAATGGGCAGACCATATCAATTATTGAAAATATTAATTGTCAGTTGCAAGTAGGGGAAATCATTGCCTTGTTAGGTCCTTCGGGTTCTGGCAAATCAACGATCATGCGGATGATTGCGGGGTTGATTGCGCCTTCGAGCGGCAAGGTGTTGTACTACAATCGTCCATTGGTGGGTTTAAATCCTGGGGTAGCGATCGTCTTTCAAAATTTTGCTCTGTATCCTTGGCTGACGGTGTTAGAAAATGTGGAACTGGGCTTAAAGGCTAAGGGCGAACCGAAAGATACCCGTCTCCAAAAAGCATTACGGATGATCGATGTAATTGGCTTAGATGGATTTGAAAACGCTTATCCGAAAGAGCTTTCGGGCGGAATGCGCCAGAGGGTTGGTTTTGCTAGAGCCTTAGCGGTTGAACCTGAACTTTTATGTATGGATGAGCCATTTTCCGCTCTAGATGTACTTACTGCGGAAAACTTGCGGTTTGAATTACTCGATCTGTGGCTAGAGCGGCGCATTCCTACCAAATCAATTTTGATTGTGACTCATGGGATCGAAGAGGCGGTGACGCTTGCCGATCGCGTGATTGTATTGGGACGTAACCCAGGGCGCATCAGAGCCGATTTACCAATTACTCTTCCCCACTATCGCGATCGCAAAAGCCCCGAATTTCAGGCTTTAGTTGACCAAGTTTATAAAATCCTGACTAATCCCGATCTTCCTGATATTTCCACTCAATCAACTATCCCCAATTCTTCTTCTAAGCCCAAAGCTCAACCGAAATATCAATCCTTACCCCATGTACGGATTGGCTCAGTAGCTGGTTTATTGGAGCTTCTGGAAGGTCGTCAAGAAAAAGATATCTATCGCATTGCTCAAGAACTTTTGTTGGAAGTTGATGATTTACTACCGATTGTAGAAGCTAGCAAGCTAATGGAACTAGTTGCGATTACGGAAGGGGATATCCAATTGGGGGCGATCGGTGAAAAGTTTATTAATAGCAATATCGATGAACGCAAAGCCATTATTCGGGAGTTATTACAAAAGCATATTCGACTGGTGCAACAAATTTGTCAGCTTTTGCAAGCCAAGCGCAATCGGCGCATTTCTGAAGAGCTAGTTCTCGATATTTTAGAAAATTATTTCACCACCAAGGAGGCGCAACGTCAACTGAGGACGGCGATGGATTGGGGACGGTATGCCGAATTGTTTAGTTATGATGAACCTTCTGGAGAAATCTTTATTGAAGATAATGCGATCGAAGATAATGAGATCGAGGTTGAAGAGTCTAACTAATCAGCTAAAAGTAGGACTTACGCAAAATAACCAAACGTAGGGGCAATTCATGAATTGCCCCTACGTTTGGTTATTTTGCTCGGTAAAGCCTCAAAAATATTGGGCAAATCAATACGATCGCGAAAATGGTATGCTAATCAAAACCACAGAATAGGGGTTTATCGTAGGAGCAAACTAGTGGCTAAGTATCAACTTCGGGGACAAGCGATCGCGACATTTAGAACATTTGGATCAATAATCAGCTTGATTTTTGTTGCTCAAGCAGCTTTTACACAGACAATTTTTACACAGGCAAGTTCTGCTCAAAATGCGATCGCGCCAGACTCAACTCTACCCACTAATACTCTTGTTAATTTTAATCCCACAAATAAAACCTATACAATCACGGGTGGCACTCAGGTCGGGGTAAATCAGTTTCATAGTTTTCGGGATTTTGGAATTCCCACAGATAATACGGCTCATTTTGATAATGCCTTGACCACCACGAATATAATTGGTCGAGTAACAGGTTCAAATATATCAAATATTGATGGCATCTTAAGAGCGAATGGCAATGCAAATTTGTATGTGATTAATCCCAATGGAATTATTTTTGGGGCTAATGCAAAACTAGAAATTGGTGGTTCCTTTGGCGCTAGTACCGCTAACAGTCTTAAGTTTGCGGATGGTAGCGAATTTAGTGCCACTAATCCGCAAGCGCCTCCTCTATTAAGTGTGAATGTACCTTTGGGTTTGCAGTATGGGAATAGTAGAGTGGGAGCCACTATTAGCGATCGCGCTAATCTCTCAACGGGACAAGATCTAATTTTAAATGCAGATAGATTGGATCTACAAGGGACTTTGCAAGCAGGGAGAGACTTGAGTTTGCAAGCAAGTTTAATCAACGGCGCACCGATGCTTTTCGCAGGTCGAGATGTAGCATTAGGAAACTATGAGGGATCTTCGCTGCATATTCTCGCGGGTGGGAATGTGACATTAGAGAATGTCACGATCAACGGTAAAGGGAATGTAAATAATACGATTAATCCTAATAATAATACCAAGTTTAACGCTACTAAGACCTACGCCGATCTTGCAAGTTTCGGCTTAACCGATTACAAAGCTATCTTGAATAGTAATGGAACCGTTCAAGAAATAATTCCCGTCCAAATCCCGATCGCGATCAATGGTAGTAATCAAGCAACTTTAGATGTGAGATCGGGCGTAGATTGGTCACAAATAGGCGGATTTCCCATTGGTTCCAGTGGTTCAGCGACTAAATCGAATATTACGGTCAATGGTAATATTCGCGTGAGTGAGTCAAGTGGATTAGTTTTACTGACTAACCATTTCGCATCTAAAGCTTTGCTAGATCCCAATCTAGGGGCGATCGCTACTCAGTCGATTGATACTAGCACAGATATTGTTGGGGCTAATGCAGGGGATATTCGTGTTCATGGCAAGGGCGATATTACATTAAATGGTGAATTTAGTGCCTATGCAGAACCAGCATCAGGCAATGTAGGAAATGGGGGAGTGATTTCTATCTCTTCATATTCTGGTGCTATTAAAATGGATACCACTCTGTATTCTAGCTCGTTTACATCTTCTGGAAATACAGGAAATGGCGGTGCAATTTCGTTCTCTACATATTCTGGCAATATCAACACAAATAGATTGTATTTTGAGTCATCTTCATACTCTAATGCTGGAAATACAGGGAATGCAGGGGCGATTTCTCTAACATCTCATTCTGGCAACATTATTGTAGCTAGTCCACTTTGGAAATCACCTTCGGTTGCAATTTCATCAGGGAATTCAGGTGATGGAGGGGCAGTTTCCTTTGCTACCTACTCTGGCGACATCTTAATTTCGGATGCTAGAGGCTTTCGCGGTGATGTTGGCACTTTTTTAGATACTGGGACTTATTCAGGATCTGGGTCTTCGGGGAATGGAGGCAAGTTTTCTCTGGCTTCTCACTCTGGTAACATCTCTCTCATCAATGCCCCATTAAACTCTTCTACGGCTTCCTACTCAAGATCAAATTCTGATTATTCAGGTAATGGTGGCGCAATTTCTCTAGCAACATCCTTGGGCAATATTAAGCTTGATGATGTGACTTTGTACTCGTATTCATTTGCAAATTCCGCCAACTCTCGCAATGGTGGGGCGATCGCTCTATTCACAGGTGCTGGTAATATTCTCCTGAACACTTCGACTTTATCAGCTTATTCCTTGGCAACAGACGGTATATCTCAAAATGGCGGAGATATCTCCCTCTTGGCTCCCAATGGTAATATCACCAGTGGTTTGACCAGTTTTTTGCTCTCCTTTTCGATATCATCGGCGAACGCGAAAAGCGGTAATGGTGGAGAAATTACCCTAACCGCCAAAAATCAAATTAGTAATCTCGGTCTATTTACGGCTTCTGCTTTTGGACAAGCGGGAAGTGCAAATATTAACGGTTTAGGAGATTTGACGATCGCCGATCTGCAAGTCATTACTAGTAAAAATGTTGATTTTCCCAAACGTGACTATGATGCCAATGATCCGAATACCTTTATCTCAATTATTTTTGATAAAGGGCTAAGTGGGCGATCGGGCGATGTCAAGATTACGGGTTTAGGCAATCTCACCTTTGAAAATAGCATTATTAACAGTACGACTCAAAGCCGCGACCCTGCGGGTAACATTTCGATTTCCAGTCCAGATTCGGTAATTTTGAGATCGAATACCGAAATCTTGAGCAGTACTAATAATGTCGGTAGTGCAGGAAATATCCGCTTTGAGGTTGGGGATTTAATCTTGACTGATGGTGCTTTGGTTTCGGCTTCTACTTCAGGTGCTGGCAAAGCGGGAGACATATCAATCAAAGCTAATAACTTGACGATCGCTAACGGTGCAAGAATTCAAACCACAACCTCTAGTACAGGTGACTCTGGCAAGATTGATGCGATCGTTGGGAATAATTTTATTCTCAATGGCTCTGGTACGGGGCTATTTGCAAATACGACAAAGGAATCAACAGGTAAGGGCGGTAGCATCTTCATCGATCCACCTCTGGTGAGTATCACCAATGGCGCAGGGATTTCCGTTAACAGCTTAGGTGCAGGTAATGGCGGTGACTTAAAAATAATTGCCGATAAATTTGTGTTTGCCAACAACGCTTTTCTGTTTGCGAATACGGCCAGTGGAGAGGGTGGGAACATCAGTCTCCAAATCGCGGATATTTTCTTCCCTCGCAACAATAGCACCATCACCTCTACCGCAGGCGGCAATGGCAATGGTGGCAACATTAATCTCCTCTCTCTATTTACCATTTCTATTCCTTCTGAAAATAACGATATCTTTGCCAATGCCTTTCTGGGTAAAGGCGGTAATATTAACATCACGACTCAAGCCCTATTTGGGATAGAATTCCGCTCCAGTCAGACTAATCTCAGCGATATTACCGCGAGTTCAGAGTTTGGTTTACAGGGAAATGTCAATATTAATACGCTTGGATTTGATCCCAGTAAAGGGCTAGTCAGCTTACCTGTTGATGTGCGTGATCCTTCTCGCTTAGTTAAAGAGCGTTGTACAGCCGATCGCTATGGCAATGAATTTATCATTACAGGCAAAGGTGGGCTACCCGCAAAACCGAGCGATCGCCCGACCTATACATCAGTTTTAGACAATCTCGGTACATTACCTAATCATCCTCAAACTGCAAATCTTAACTCGCCGATTCCAGAAACTATTGCTAAACCTGATGCGATCGTTGAGAATGCGATCGTTGAGGCAACGGGTTGGATTGTGAATGATAAAAATCAGGTTGTGTTAGTTGCAGGAGCCGCGCCTACACAGGCTAGGATTCGATGTACTGCCAAAAGTTAAGGATAGGCGGCGCAAAGCACCGCCTATCCTGATTGTATAAATTAGGGCTACCAGTAAATTATGGCAAAAGCAAAAAGTCGATATGTTTGTAATGACTGTGGTGAAGATTTCCCGCAGATGTATGGGAAATGTCCCTCTTGTTCTAGTTGGGGAACCTTGCAAGAGGAACTAATTCCTGTGATGTCCACAAATACCAATGCGATCGCTACGTTTTCGCATCTGGGTACAGCCAAATCTACAGGCAAAGCCCAACCGCGAGAATCCTTAACTCTCTCGCAAATTACGGACAATGATCAAGCGCGATCACCTTCTGGTTATGAAGAACTTGATCGCGTTTTAGGTGGTGGCATTGTCGCAGGTTCGCTGGTGCTGATTGGTGGTGAACCAGGAATTGGCAAAAGTACGCTGTTATTAGGGATGGCGCAAAAATTGATGAGTCGCTATCCCACGCTGTATGTCTGTGCTGAGGAGTCAGCCCAACAGGTAAAACTGCGATCGCAACGGTTAGGTATCCTAGAAGAGAATTCCGATGATCTTTATTTATTAGCAGAAACTGATTTAGAAACAATTCTGAGGGAATTGCAATCATTACGTCCGAAGGTTGCCGTAATTGATAGTATTCAGGCGCTCTACTTCTCTAATTTGAATGCAGCCCCTGGTTCTGTTTCCCAAGTGCGGGAATGTACGGCGGCGCTGATGCGTGTGGCAAAGCGCGAGAATATCTCGCTATTTATTGTCGGTCATGTGACTAAAGAAGGCTCGATCGCGGGACCAAAGGTTCTAGAACACATGGTCGATACGGTTTTATATTTTGAAGGTGATCGCTTTGCTACCCACCGATTATTGCGATCGGTCAAAAATCGCTTTGGCGCGACCCAAGAAATTGGCGTATTTGAGATGATCGATCGCGGCTTGCGTGAAGTTTCTAATCCTTCAGAACTATTTCTCGGCAATCGTGATGAATCGGTTCCAGGGACCGCCACGATTGTCGCCTGTGAAGGAACGCGCCCGATTGTGGTTGAGCTACAAGCTCTCGTCAGTCCCACCAGTTATTCCTCGCCGCGCCGTACCACAACGGGGATTGAAACCAATCGCTTTTTGCAAATTCTCGCTGTCCTCGAAAAGCGAATTGGGATTCCATTATCAAAACTGGATGCTTATGTCGCGGCGGCTGGGGGATTGAATGTTGCTGAACCTGCGGTAGATTTGGGAGTGGCGATCGCCGTGGCGGCGAGTTTCCGCGATCGCACAGTCGATCCGCGTACTGTTCTTATTGGTGAAGTCGGCTTGGGTGGGCAGGTACGCCCGATTTCACAGTTAGATTTACGATTAAAAGAAGCTGCTAAGTTAGGCTTTAAACGGGCGATTATCCCCAGTATGCAAGTTCTGCAAAATTATGGGATGGAAATCATCCCTGTGAGTAAGGTGCTTGATGCGATCGTGGCAGCTTTGCCACGCAATAAGTTTGAAGTTGAGAAGTCCAGCGACGAAAATTGATTTTGAATTGAATCGCCTTTCCACAAAAATTAAACAGCGATCGCTTTACTTCCTGCTTTTCCAATATCCAACTTCTCGACTGCAATGCATCACGGCTAAGATTAGAATATAATCTTCCTCAATAACCTCAAAGTAATGAGTATTTGGTATGTATTCTAGCAAAAAACAAATTTAATGGGTGTAATATCGACCCAACCAAAAATCAAACAGCGATCGCGCATTGTCTAAGCTATTTGGGCAACTGTGGCTAATCTAATAAGCCCTTTAGTTGTTAGATCTTCATCGATCGCATACCAATGAATCCCATAACCTGATGGGGAAATACGGTACATTTTGCGCTCGATATCTGTTGCTTGAGCAAGTTTTTTAGAAGCTTGAGCAATTGGGATTTGATACGTTTCTTTATTAACCGATAGAATTATCCACTCGCCGCTAAATTCTATATTCGATACATTGTATTGCTTATCCATTTTGCTGACTCCTGAATGTTTGCCATTCATCTACTATTTCATCAAAGTTTTGTAAAATTATTTTCTTAACTTCTCTCGTATCGCGTGATGACATTCCATAGGAGTAAGCCTCACGAATTTCATATAGATCAATGTCTAGCCAATATTTACATTCGCTGTCTCCTTTCTGAACATGAATATGAATTGGCTCATTTCCTTCATCTGAATAAAAGAAAAATCGCCAGCCTTTTAAATATAAAACTGTTGGCATTTAGTTCCACCTTACTACACGAGACATTATAATCGCCTATCTCAACACCCAAAACCGCGATCGCCACTTCAAAAGATCAAATAGCTATCGCCTTTCTCCTCACAACTTTCAATTTGGATACTCAGCACATCCAATAAAGGTTTAAGATCGAGATACATGGTTCGATAGGGAACGGATGGTGGTAAAGATTCTTCTGCATCGACAAATTGGAAACCAAATTTCTTATAAAATCCAGATGCGTCATAAGGAGGAGTTGTGTCTGAATCATAGAGAGCATCTACAGTTATAAAGCGAATGCCTACATGAGGTGCAATATTCTCAGCAATATATTCGACTGCCCATTCTATTAATCGCCGACCCGCTCCTTTAGCTCTGCGATCAACAGCTAATAGCCCGACTTTGATGGCTGGGAATGTCTGATACTGTACTCCTTCATCAATTAAAATTGGTTCGTCAACTTCGAGTTTGTCAGTAAGTAAGGTAATGTAACCAGCTAAATCATCTTCACAACGCAAAATCCAGCAATGGCTAATTCGAGCGTTTACCTCACGCTGAATTCTTCCTTTCCTCCAATAGGTAGCAAATTCACCCCTTATACATCGAAAACCTTGCCCAGTAACGTTTAAGTCAGGGTTTAGATGTTCGATGGGTGAAGTTGAGAAGTCAACACCAGAAAATTTACTATTTGTCGGCATCAATTTTTTCTTGACGACGCTCCATGATGCGCTTCACTAGATCTAGAGCAGCTTCATTAGCAACAAATCCGCCGCTTTTAATAGCCTCTGCTAGTTTTTTGGCGGCATTGCCCGTGACGGGTTTAGAAACTGTAGAGAGTGGGTATTTCATAATTACGTTGCATGAACCTACACTTTTTATTCTAACAAAATCTGGCTACATTTCATTGCTATTAAAGCGCTCCTTCACAAAAAATCAACCAGCGATCGCCCCATCAACCCCCAAAATCGCGATCGCCTTTTTAAAATCAACTTTCATCAATTAATCTCTCATATTCGTCATGTAAACCGATCCAAAACCAATAATAATCATCTCCTTCTTTTAAGGCTAAAGCTCGATATTCTCTATTGATGCGAATAGACCATAGATTTTGATTGACTTTTTTGAAATGTAGGGATGGATAAAAGCGATCGCTTAGCCAGATTTGATAAGTTTTTTGGGCTTGGGCTTTGATGGCTGGTGGCAAAGCTGCGTAGGCTTCCCAAAAATCAGGAGTTGTTAATGACTGCATCCAGTTTCTTTACGCGATTGGCGGCGATATGAGCTTTTGTTCGTTGGATGATTTTGTTTAATTTACCTTGCTCTGAGTCTTTCTTTATTTGCTTGTCCCAGTCATCTTCTGAGCGTTCTTGTAGCCACGACAATAATGTTGATGTTTCGTCATCAGACAATCTAGCGATCGCTGTTTTAATCTCTACTAGAGTATTCATAGGAGAACTAATTTGTAAGTATCAGTATATTTACCTTGATAAATCCTAACATGAGGTAAAGCGATCGCCATTTCAAAAAATCAAACAGCGATCACACTTAAAGCTTTTACTTTAGCGATCGCCTTACTTTCATCTGGAAGTTTTTGACCATGCTTTTGGGCTGTCTCTAGCCACAAAGTTCTTACTGTAATTAACTCTTGCAAGGTTTCTTCTAGGGTTTCACCTTGAGCTAAACATCCTTTTAAAGCAGGAATTTCAGCAACAAACCCACCTTCTTCACAGGGATAAATCACTATTGGATATTTCATGATTGTTCTCCTTCAATAAGTTCTACAACTCTTTTAACATATACAGACTTAACGCGGTTGTTATGGACTGGGATGACTAAAACTATTTCATCTCTTTTGAAAGTATGGTGACTTCCTGTAATTCTATCTAAAGCAAAACCTTCTAGCTCTAACAATTTACGAATGTCGCCAAACGTAATGTTGTTAGGGCTGTTTTTTAGGAGTTCAAGTAGTTTATCCTTCTTACTCATAACTTGATTTTACAATGCTTAGACAGCGATCGCCCCTTCAACACCCAAAATCGCGATCGCCACTCCACAAAAATCAAACAGCGCTCGTCTCAACAATGCTCTGTTGATTAGTCCCATCTAAACTAAAGAAATTGGACTCCTCCTGATCGAGAGAAGTAGGCTCGTCTGTGATATCAATTGGTTCTAAAAACTCTCCAAACACTTCTCTATATGCTTCCAAAAATTGTGTTGATTGTCGAAAATCTTTGAATACTGGCCATTCTTTGTATTCTACTTTTCCAACTTCTTCTCCAACTCCAATTTTCCTCATAATGTTAGCGGCTTCGTCAAAATTATCTAGAAGTACGGTACTAGCTAATTTAAAAGAATTATCACAGGCACTCCAATCAGTTTCTGTGACAATCTTTACTGCTTTCTCAGCTTCTCCACCCCATTTGTAAGCAATAGCGATATTAATTGTAAATATCAGTTTATCCATCTGTGAATTATGCTTTTTCTGAGCTAATGCAAATGAAAGAATCTTTTTTGCTAACTCATATTTCTCTTCTTTAAGAAGATCATAGCAGACAGCATTGAGACTTTTGTCTGCTTCAGATAGCTCAGATATATTTAATTTTCGCCAAACAGTATGAGTAAGTTTTGTTGCAAGTTCAAAAAGAATTTCACAAGCTCGTTGAAAATACTCTTGAGTTACACCAAGTTTTTTGCCAACTATGCAATCTTTCTCAATTGAAACACCATTTTTTTCACAAACACTAATATACTGAGATGATACTTCCCCATCAGTATGAACAAAGAGATTTCTGCGTTCAGTAAGTTCAATAAAATCAGACCAAATAGCTAGATCTCTATTTCTCAAGGTTATTTCAAGTTTCTTTTCTAACCATTCAAAATGTTCTGCATGACTTTCGCGAAGTACTGATTCTACTTCTTTTTCTAAAATGTAATCTCTCGCAGCTTCCATAGAACCGAGTTCAATTAGATTTGCAAATGTAAAGCTTTTTGCAGACGAATTGAGCATATCAGGTTTTGTATAGTACATCGCCTTAATAAGCCGTCCCATAAAAGCATCAAATTGGCTGACTATAGTGACTAAAAATCCTCTAGGTGTTATTGAAGAAGCCGCAATAAAATTGGTGTTTTGACGTAACAAGGTTTCAAACCCATAAACGTTTTCTGCTTTGACACCATAGATAAATACTTTTCGATGCTTGTTATTCTCAATTTCCTTGATAACTCCTTTGTTATCCTGAACAAATTTGTCAATATTTTGATTCGTTTTATGACGTGCGTCATATAGACTCTTCATTATTATTGGTAAGCTGTCAGACAATCCATTTATCTCAATTAAAAATTTATGAAGTGCCTCAGTAAATGGATAATCTGTCTTATCGTCTTTTCCCATAACTAACCTTATATGCTTTGAATTTCAACTTCTTGAGTTTGACAAACAGGATACTTGATCTTGCGAAGATGAAAATCACAATAATCTGATCTTAACCTGATTTTTATTGTTGTAAGCAAGAATTGCCAAATTTAATCACCCGTTAAAAATTAGGCGCAAAAACACCTACACACTTTCAACAGGCTCAGGCTTCCAAGTCTCGCCGTACTTGTCTTTAAGATCTGACCATGCCTCGACCTGACCTTCAGCATATTCACCTGGTTTACCCCATTGCAAGAAAGCACTCATTTGCGCTTTATCATCGGCATCGAGGAAGCGGATGGCGTAGGTGGTGAAATTGCCGCGTTTGGCTTCGCCTGTTTCAAAGCGGACATCAGTGATTTTGTCCATGTTTAGGTGAAACTCGATATGCTCAGAATGCATATTCGCATACTTGCCCTTGGGGAGTTCCGCATAAAAAAGCTTCTCGATATTTACCCTAGCTTCCAGCACACCCGCATCACTGGTGACGATGAGGCGGACTAAGCCGAGAGTGTGACATTCTTCTAAAAAATCTTTTAAAGTGGGAGCCATAGGAGTTTAGTTAATATTAGTTAACAAATTTACGATGATGATCTGAAAATTATTCACGATCACATTAACCATATTAAAGCCGAAAAAGGTTAGTCTGTGTAGCTTTTAGGGGATAAAAACGGCGATCGCAAATTTATATCAACAAAATATCAACAAATTCCAAAGCCCTCAAAAATGCTCTAAAGTTGACTATAAGCTCATTTACCCGCGATCGTTTAAGCATTTATCTATGAAAATTGCCAATAACATAACCGAATTAGTCGGACGCACCCCCTTAGTCGAATTGCAGCGCATCCCCAAGGCTGAAGGCTGCGTAGCCCGAATTATCGTCAAACTAGAAGGCATGAATCCCGCCGCCTCCGTCAAGGATCGTATCGGCGTGAACATGATCCAAGAAGCCGAAGAACAGGGTTTAATTTCGCCACACAAGACGATTTTGGTCGAGCCAACATCGGGCAATACAGGGATCGCGCTGGCGATGGTCGCTGCTGCAAAGGGTTATAAATTGATCCTGACCATGCCTGAAACCATGAGTATGGAAAGGCGATCAATGTTACGCGCCTATGGAGCCACACTGGAATTAACGGCTGGAACTGAAGGCATGGGCGGTGCAATCAGAAGAGCTAAGGAAATTAGTGAAAGCACTCCCGATGCTTATATGTTGCAGCAGTTCCGCAATCCTTCTAATCCTGCGATCCATCGCAGGACTACGGCTGAAGAGATTTGGGAAGATACCGATGGAGAGATTGATTTTCTGATTTCGGGAGTTGGCACTGGCGGCACGATTACGGGCATTGCAGAAGTGATTAAATCGCGTAAGCCCACATTTAAAGCGATCGCCGTTGAGCCAGCGAATAGTCAAGTTTTAGCAGGTAGTCGCCCCGGTCCCCACAAAATTCAAGGCATTGGAGCGGGATTTATCCCTGAAGTTCTCAAAACCGAATTGATTAATGAGATTATTCCTGTGACTGATGATCAAGCGATCGCCTATGGACGCAGATTAGCGCGTGAAGAAGGACTTCTATCAGGAATCTCTAGTGGAGCTGCCCTCTATGCCGCCGTGCAGATTGCGAAGCGTCCTGAGAATGCTGGCAAAATGGTAGTGATGATTCAGCCTAGTTTTGGCGAACGTTACTTGAGTACGCCTCTATTCCAAGATCCCGATCTATAGGATTATCTTCTTCCCTCTTTACAAGGGGGATTGATGGGGATCTTTGGTAACTTACGATCTAGCTAACTTGTGTGTACAAGGTAGCTAGATTGAAGATAATCTCAGGTGAGTATATGTAGCATGGGCTACTTTATATTTCGCAATAAATTTGATAATAGAATTATTAAGATATTTTAATAATTCCCGTGCCAATTACCTGCGATCGCTCGGCGGCTACATTTTCACCACTGGCAACTATTTCGGCAAGTGGTGCGGTAAGTTCTTCGGCGACTTATTTAAAGTTGGGCAACGGGGTCACGCTAGTACATCAGGAGATGCCGACAGCCTCTGTCGCGAGTGTAGATATTTGGGTGAAAGCAGGCGCAAGTAACGATCCTGATCAAGTTTTAGGAATGGCGCATTTCCTAGAGCATATGATTTTCAAAGGGACGGATGCGATCACGGCGGGGGAGTTTGATTTGGTGATTGAGTCGGAGGGCGGTGTATCGAATGCGGCGACTAGTTTGGACTACGCCCATTACAGCTTTACGGTGGCAGCTAGTCGATTTGCGATTACCTTACCCTATCTGGCGCAGATGCTATTGAAGGCGAGGATCGATGAAGAGGATTTAGAGCAGGAGCGGCTGGTTGTGTTGGAGGAGTTGCGTCAGGCGATGGATGATCCTGACTGGTGCGCCTATCAGCATTTAATGGAAACCGCCTATAGCTTGTATCCCTCTGGTCATCCTTATGGGCGTTCAGTCTTGGGAAATGAGGCAACAATTAAGCAGATTACCGCCGCTCAAATGCGTGAATATCACCGATCGCATTATCGTCCTGAAAATATGACAATCGCGATCGCGGGAGCAGTCACTCGCGAAGAGGCGATCATGGTGGTAAATGCTGCTTTCAATAATGATGCTTTTGCCAAAAATAATTTTGCGAATAAAAATATTGCGCCTAAGGTTGTGGCGCTCGCACCTGACTATCACAAAAATCGCCGCAGCAGCATCAGTTTGCCCAATGTCCAACTTAGCCGCCTTAATGTTGCTTGGATCGGGGCTAGTGTCGCAAATTTAGAAGAGGCAATTCAGCTTGAGTTGGTTGCCACGCTTCTGACCGAGGGGCGATCGTCACGGCTAATCCAAGATTTACTAGAAGATTCTGGCTTGGTGCAGGATATTACAAGTAGTTTTGCTTTGCAGCAACAGGCTGGTTTATTTACAATTTCGGCTTATCTGGAAGCGGAGAATCTGCAACTTGTCGAAGATAGGATTTTGCAGCAAGTAACTGATTTGATTAATCATCAGGTGTCTGAGGTGGAATTAAACAAGGCTAAGCGATCGCTCTGCAATCATTTCACCTTTGCCTTAGAATCACCCAGTCAGTTGGCAAACTTTTTGGGATATCACAGCCTTCTCGGTTGTGAGGATCTGTGCCGAGATTGGTCAACCGCTTATGGCGACATAATTAAAAAAGTTCAACCTAGAGATTTACAGTATTTAGCTAAAAAATACCTCAATCCTGACAAGTGCATTATCACTGCTGTGCTAGATATAGCTACCGCCATATAAAACGAAAGAATTGGGTGGCGGCGTGGAGCGCCGCCACCCAATTCTTTCGTTTTGATTTGTCCTAAAACAAATGACTGCGGCTATAAATAAGGTTTTTAGTAATATCTAACAATATTTCAAAAATATTTTCAAAATTGCTAGTCAAAATTCGACACTATCTGTTATATTTAGTGAGGTCTGAAGAAGACCCAATAAAAAAAAGTTTGTTAGGGCGCTTAGCTCAGTTGGTAGAGCGTCTCGTTTACACCGAGAATGTCGGCGGTTCGAGCCCGTCAGCGCCCATATTTAGCAATTATGTACATAAAAGAGTGGAATAGAAGCGCTTCTATTCCACTCTTTTATGCGATAGCCCACAATGGCTGCTAACACAACTGATTTAGAAAAACGTCTATGGGATGCTGGCGATCAACTGAGTGCAAACTCTAAGCTCAAGTCTTCGGAATATTCTGAGCCTGTTTTAGGGCTGATTTTTTTGAGGTATGCCGACTGGAAATTTGTGAATGTATTAGTTTGATACAGCTAACAAACCAATTAGCATCATGCGCTACACATTGTGCGATCGCCATGACGCTATAAAATGTATTGCGAGTTACCTACGAAAAACAAGATTTTATGCCCCGCCGTACTGACATCCAAAAGATTTTATTGATTGGCGCTGGACCGATCGTGATCGGGCAAGCCTGTGAATTTGACTACTCAGGAACCCAAGCCTGTAAGGTTTTACGGGATGAGGGCTACTATGTGATCCTAGTTAACTCCAATCCCGCGACGATCATGACCGATCCCGCGACCGCCGATCGCACCTACATTGAGCCGATCACCCCCGAAGTGGTTGCCCAGATTATCGAAAAAGAGCGCCCAGATGCGATCTTGCCCACGATGGGGGGGCAAACAGCGCTAAATACAGCCGTGTCCCTTGCGAAAATGGGTGTGCTAGAAAAATATGGCGTGGAGCTAATTGGGGCAAAACTAGAAGCGATCGAGATGGCGGAGGATCGCAAGCTATTTAAAGAGGCGATGGAGCGCATTGGGGTTGCCATGTGTCCATCGGGCTTGGGGACAACTATGGAAGAATCCCGTGCGATCGCCCAAGAAATTGGCTCCTATCCCCTAATTATCCGCCCTGCCTTCACAATGGGCGGCACTGGCGGCGGGATCGCCTATAACCAAGAGGAGTTTGAAGAAATTTGTGCCTCTGGTTTAGAAGCAAGTCCCGTATCGCAAATCTTGATCGAGCGATCGCTAATCGGTTGGAAAGAGTACGAGCTAGAGGTGATGCGCGATCTCGCCGATAATGTGGTGATCATTTGCAGCATCGAAAATATTGACCCGATGGGTATTCATACGGGCGACTCGATTACGGTTGCGCCTGCTCAGACCTTGACCGATAAGGAATATCAGCGTCTGCGTGACTACTCAATCAAGATCATTCGTGAAATCGGCGTAGAAACAGGCGGATCGAATATTCAGTTCTCGATCAATCCTGAAAATGGCGATGTCGTTGTCATCGAGATGAATCCTCGCGTCTCCCGTAGTTCGGCTTTAGCCTCCAAAGCTACAGGTTTCCCGATCGCCAAATTTGCGGCAAAACTTGCTGTGGGCTATACCCTTGATGAAATTTCTAACGACATCACCAAGAAAACTCCTGCTAGTTTCGAGCCAACCATTGATTATGTAGTTACCAAAATTCCCCGCTTTGCTTTCGAGAAATTCCCAGGGTCGGAGCCAGTGCTGACTACTCAGATGAAGTCAGTCGGTGAAGCGATGGCGATCGGGCGCACTTTCCAAGAGTCGTTCCAAAAAGCATTACGATCGCTGGAAGTTGGACGTTTTGGTTTTGGTGGCGATCGCGAAGAAACCTTACCCGATCTTGAAAAAATTAAATACAGTTTACGGGTTCCTAATCCCGATCGCATTTTCTCAATTCGCGATGGATTTTTGTCTGGTCTATCCGTACAAGCGATTTTTGAACTAACCAATATTGATCCTTGGTTCTTGCAGAAAATGCGCGAGATCACCGATGTGGAACTTTCGATTAAAGGTCGGAAGTTAGAAAGTATTCTCAAGGAAGAGATGCTAGAGACTAAGCGGATGGGCTTTAGCGATCGCCAGATTGCCTATTTGACCGCGACAAATGAAGATACAGTTCGCGCCTATCGTAAAGATTTGGGCGTGATTCCTTCCTATAAAACCGTTGACACCTGCGCGGCAGAGTTTGAAGCACTCACGCCCTATCACTACTCGACTTACGAAGAAGAATCAGAAGTTCTACCTTCCACTAAGCGCAAAGTGATGATCCTCGGTGGTGGACCAAATCGGATTGGACAGGGGATTGAGTTTGACTATTGCTGCTGTCATGCTAGCTATGCGCTCCGTGCCGCAGGTTTTGAAACAATCATGGTTAACTCTAATCCTGAAACTGTTTCGACTGACTACGACACTAGCGATCGCCTATACTTCGAGCCATTGACCCGCGAAGATGTGTTGAACATCATCGAAGCGGAACAGCCTGAAGGTGTGATCATTCAATTTGGTGGACAAACTCCTCTCAAGTTGTCAGTTCCACTTTTAAAATATCTGCAAGATACGAATTCGCCCACTAAGATTTGGGGAACTTCACCCGACTCCATTGATATGGCGGAAGATCGTGAACGCTTTGAGGCGATCTGTACTGAGATCGGGATTATGCAACCTAACAATGGCTTAGCGCGATCGGAAGCAGAAGCAGTTGCCGTTGCTCAGCGTGTTAGCTATCCTGTAGTCGTGCGTCCTAGCTACGTTCTCGGCGGTCGTGGTATGGAAGTTGTCTATTCCGATGCCGAACTCGAAGACTATATGCACCGCGCCATGATCATCGAGCCAGAACATCCTGTACTCATCGATCAATTCCTAGAGGGGGCGATCGAGGTCGATGTCGATGCGATCGCTGATCAACTTGGCAATGTCACCATCGGCGGCATTATGGAACATATTGAAGAAGCAGGGATTCATTCTGGTGACTCCGCTTGTTCGATTCCTACTTTCTCTTTACCTCCTGAAGTTCTCGCCACCATTCGTAAATGGACAATTAGCCTTGCTAAATCGCTAAAAGTGATTGGCTTGATGAATATTCAGTATGCTGTGCAGTTGAACAACAACAATCTCAAGGAGAGCAAAGTCTTCATCCTTGAAGCGAATCCCCGCGCCTCGCGTACAGTTCCATACGTCAGTAAGGCAATTAACGTTCCCCTCGTTAACTATGCTTCGCGGATCATGGCAGGTGCAACTCTCGCGGAACTTGGTTTAACCGAAGAGGTAATTCCCAAACACATCTCGATCAAGGAAGCCGTACTTCCCTTTGCTAAGTTCGCAGGAACCGATACAATTTTGGGCCCTGAAATGCGATCGACTGGCGAAGTCATGGGTATCGACACTGAGTTCGGTCGCGCCTTTGCTAAAGCTCAACTTGGTGCAGGTACACATCTGCCACTTGAAGGAACTGTCTTTATCTCGGTCAACGATCGCGATAAGAGCGGTATCTCTACCGTTGCTGAAGCCTTTGTTGAACTCGGTTTTAAAGTTGTCGCCACCGAAGGTACTCACAAGATCCTCCGCCGCAACAGCATTGAATCGAAGCAGGTTCTCAAAGTACATGAAGGTCGTCCGAACATTAGTGACGTGATGAAAAATGGTCAAATCCAATTGATCGTTAATTCACCCAGTGGCGAAGAGGCGAAAACTGATGGCAAGATGATCCGCCGCACCGCGATGGCTTATAAGATCCCAGTGATCACGACATTGGCTGGCGCAAAAGCGGCGATCGCTGCCATTAAAGCTTTGCAGACTGGCGGTATCTCTGTAACCGCACTTCAGGACTACGCTTAATTCTTACAGCCTCACAAAAAATGTAGGGGAAACAAAAAATGTAGGGGCAATTCATGAATTGCCCCTACATTTAAAAAAAAAAAGGCTCATAAAAAAGAGAGGGTGCAAAGCACCCTCTTTTTTTTATGGGAATTTAGCTAACCCATTCAGGAATCGCCTCTTCCTTAGTATTTGTCCGACGCTCAAGGGTTTGACGCTCGAACTTCATGTGGATGGCCCGATTCTGCTCACCATCAGCAGCAACCGCAAAAATCGGATAATCTTGAATACCATCTTGGAAAGAAGTATGGAAACGGAATGTACCATCAGGATTGAGCTTAATTGGGCGACCGCCAATCGTGACCGAGGCATCAGGCTCAGTTGCACCATAGACGATCAACTCAGCATCAGCTACGAGCCAGAACTTGCGCGAGCGAGTTGGGGTTGATTCACTAGAGAAGAAACTGTAGCTAGACATCAAGCCAAAGCCAGAGTAGTTGATCCCGCTAGCACTGATGGCTCCTGCACCTGCAAATAATCCAGCGCCCGATGGGAAGATGTAAGAACTAACCGATTCAGGAACTATATCAATTCCCGATTCATGCTGCATCGAGCCATAGAGAGAACCAGAGATTCTTTGAACTTCCGCTTCACGGGCAATGTTAAAGATCTCATCGTAGGAACTGTCACTAGTAGTGCTAGTCGCAGTTTGTTCGGGTTCAGGTGCTTGCTTCTTGCTAGGAGGAACCAGATTAAAGAAGGTTTGACCCTTGAGGGTTTGATCCCAAGGTACGGTGATGAAGTTGTCTTCTACCCATTCCGATGGAAATACTGGTGGAACATGAACGACCTTAGAACGAGTCAACACTAACCAACGTCCATCAGCGCAGCGATAGCCAAGTTCAGCCACATAGTCGCGATCGCTAATGGGGATCGGCAAGTACCATTCACGCGCTAGTTCGTCACTGTTGTACTCCTGTAAGTTATTAGGAGTCTGGTATTCCAAATTAACATCAGTAGCATCATATAAACGCAGCGCTAATTGTTGCCCACCTTGCTTTCTCAACTCTTCTTTTTGAGAATTTGGTACATCCCAATAAACATAAGCCCATTGAGGATCGCGAGGCAATAAGACAATTCTGCTCTCACCGTAACCAGTTGGCAACTCACCGATACTTTTATCGATGGCAGCAAGCGGCTTGAGATTTTCTTCTGTTTCTTCACTACCCAAATCAAATTTTGATGCTTCCACGATTTCTTGAGTCTCCGAATTACTACTTTCAACTTGGGATGAGGCTGATCCCTTAGTCACCAGAATGGTTTGGATATCAGCAAGTAACTGAGATTTTCGCATCCGACTGTAGCGAGAAATTTCTAGTTCTGCTGCTACTTTGCGAAGTTGACGCAAGGTCATCTCATCTAGGGGAGGACGTTCCCTCGCCATATAATTAACCTCCAACTACTTGTAATAATATCTGTAGCTAAATACATTCTGCCAAATTTTTTTGAATGGTCAAGGGCTGAAAGAGTTATCTTCTAATGGTTTTAATGGGAGTATTTAGTTTTTCAAGTATAAATACTTAGCCAAAACCAAATACCTGTAATTGTTGTGGGGATCGCGATCTCACTTTTGTCAGGGGATCGTAATGTCAGGGGATCACAACATAGCGATCCCCTTCTTCGGATAATAGGGGAGGTTGCCCTAAAAGCCATAAGATTAGAAAGACAACAAATATGTATTTTTATAAATTTAATAAATATGAAGGTAAAATACGAGTCTTTAATTAAGTCTTTTGATAAGTCTTTAGAAATTTTGGATGGTTCTTTACGGAGACTATGTCGTGGAGCGATCGCTTTTGCGTTGGTAGCTCTAGTCGTAATTGGCGGCTTTGCGCCCGAAGCAAATGCTGGTTTATTTAGTAAAAAAGCTGATGTGATGACTACCAAAGAAGTTCAAGCTCTAGTCAATGCAGGTTTGACAGGAAACTATGGTGCTGACACAACGGACACGATCGCCACTATGCGGGAAGCGATTAATCTCCCCGAAAACGCTGAAAATCGTAGTGCTGTCAAAACCGCAGCAAAGTATCGGATCAACGCCTATGTTTCTCGTTATCGCGCCGATCGCGACAAAAGTGGCTTGCAATCTTATACGACAATGTTGACAGCGCTAAATACCTTAGCGGGATATTACAATGGCACTTCTAAGCGTGCGGTTCCCACGAAAACACGCGATCGCCTATTGCAAGAATTTGATCGTGCTGAGGCGGCTCTCGCCCAAGGGCGTTAAGCTTCAATTATTTTAAAAAGTGCCGCAAAGCGGCACTTTTTAAATCTCTCTAGCTGTGAGGATCAGGGATATTGGCGACAGGATTGGCAACAATATATGAAGCTTTGCATCAAGATCGACAAATGCATGAATTTGTCGAGGAGTTGCACCAAACTGACGCGAAGGAATTTTGGTATAGAGCGATCGCTGTTCTCCAACAATTTTCGATCCAATCCC
The DNA here is from genome assembly GCA_031377675.1 of Pseudanabaena sp. OTE_70b_metabat_355. Classification (GTDB taxonomy): domain Bacteria; phylum Cyanobacteriota; class Cyanobacteriia; order Pseudanabaenales; family Pseudanabaenaceae; genus Pseudanabaena. Next base: position 31,398 of record JANMFC010000198.1, read on the forward strand.
ATCTCAAAGGACTATTACTAACTCATCACCCTTATATTTTAGGTAGCAATACTTTTTATCCGAGCGAATTACAAACTTGGGTATTGACTACCAGTAGATCTTCACTATTCCCTACAGGTTCGCTCCCAATTGGGGATACCCAAGTAGTCTCCATATCTAAAGCCGATCCCCTCAACCAAGAATGGTTTTGTATATTAATTGCCGAAACTTTTAGCGCTCTGGTAATTTCATCTCAAAAAAATCATGCTTGCCTCTGGTCACTGCATCCTCAAGCCATTCAAACAGCGATCGCCAGTTTATTACCGCGTATTCGCCGAGCCGAACAACAAGCTTTATTACAGTCCAAACTGCAAATATTTGTGCCAACTATGCCTCCTTATCAAGTCATGGCAAGGTTTGGCGCAATTTTGATGGCACAGTCTTCACTTCATCAAGAGTTACCGATCCCCGAAATCCAAGAAGTGGATATCATCAAGGCGATTACGCATGAAGTCCGCACACCACTGACGACGATCAGGATGCTAGTGCGATCGCTAAAGCGGCGTAAGGATGTATCCGCAGAAGTGAAAATGCGCTTAGATCGGGTTGATGACGAATGTACAGAACAAATTGAACGATTTAATTTGATTTTTGAGGCGGCGCAACTCGATAGTTATCCCATCATTTTAGAAGCAACACAGATCGAAGAGATTTTGAGTGATGGCTTTATGCGTTGGCAAGAAAGTGCAGGGCGGCGACAAATTTCCTTGGAAATGATTTTACCCACCGAAATTCCTGCTATTTCTAGTAATACGTTACTTTTGTCACAAGTCCTTAACGGGCTAGTCGATCGCCTTGTGCGTAGTTTTCCCCCCGATAGTCATATTCAGCTAATTCTAACCAGTGCGGGAGAATATCTGAAGTTACAATTCCAGTCCCAAGTCACTAATCAAGGCGGTGGCGATTTGCCATTATTAAAAGCGGTGGGACAATGGTTGATGTTGCAACCTGAGACAGGAACATTAAGCCTAAGTTTACCAACCACGAAAACCTTATTAAAAGCTCTAGGTGGTAAGCTCACCGTAAGGATGCACTCCAGTACCGCCGCCTATGACGGTGAAATTTTGACTATATTTTTGCCGTTTATTTGAATCAATCTCAGTTCCATTCATATACATTTATCTTTAGGTAGAGATGATGACTCTGGTATTGCTATTATGTCAAGATTGACATAATATAAAAAAGTAAATTAAAGAGCTACTTCTAGTTTTAATTTCTAAACCATTCAAAATAAATATCAAAAAGTTTCATTTTATTTCATAGATCCGTTGTTGAGAACGTTGCTTTGCAATACTTTCAACAAAACTCTCATGTATCCTACTCATAGAAAAATGAAATGATTAAAGATGTTTTTTGGCTTAGTGGCGAAATTAAAACACCCCCATTTTCTTCTGAAGCAAGACGTGAAGCAGGATTTTTACTCAAAAGAGTCCAAAGAGGAGAAATTCTATCGCTACCCTGTTCACGCCCTATGCCTAGTATTGGTAGACATTGCCACGAATTGCGTATTCCAGATGGAGAGAGTAATTGGCGAATTGTCTATCGCATTGATGCAGATATCATTCTAATTTTAGATGTCTTCAATAAAAAAACGCCGAAAACGCCTAAGCAAGTTATTGACAACTGCCAAAGACGAATAAAACGTTACGATGATGCTTAAACATGTGAGAAATGTATGGATGCAGAAAAACGCCGCCGCTTAGAAGCCGATGGTTGGCAATGTGGTACTGTAGATGAATTTTTAGGGTTAACGCCCCAAGAGTCAGCCTTTATTGAGATGAGATTATCCCTCAGTCACTATCTCAAAGAGTTAAGGACTAAAAAACAATTAACGCAGCAAGCTCTTGCAAAGAAAATTAAGTCTAGCCAATCTAGAGTTGCCAAGATGGAATCAGGCGATCCTTCTTCTTCTTTAGATCTAATCATTAATGCCTTATTGGAGATTGGCGCAACTCCCCAAGAAATTGGCAAAGTAATCAGTTCTCCATTTTATTAGTATCCCTTAACACCTATGCGTCGTCGCAAATTCAATAATTTATCTTTGTCTCTAGCAAATCTGGCGCAATAACACAATTAAATTTACGAATTGTCTTGCGTTGTGTACAATATCTGCTAGGATATAGTTCGTGTTAAATTTGGAGAGATGGCTGAGTGGACGAAAGCGGCAGATTGCTAATCTGTTGTACGGCAGGTAACTCCGTACCGAGGGTTCAAATCCCTCTCTCTCCGTTCATAAACCTGTTAATTTACAATCCTGTTATAAGTAATTATGGCTACTAAAGTCTCAGATAATGTAACAGGCGAAGCGCCCGAAGTTGATCCCAGTAAATACTCTGCATCAGATGTAGCGGAAATTGCTGATCGACTTGAACGTGATGACTACGCTAGTGCCTTCGAGAGTTTGAATGATTGGCATATATTGCGATCGCTAGCTTTTAAAGGTTCGGATTTGGCTGAGCCTTATCGCCACCTTCTAGATTTAGAAGCGTTTGATGAGTCATAACCAACAATAAAAAAGGGCGCTAAGCGCCCTTTTTTATTGTTGACTAAGTTAATAGCAGATTAGACATTCTCAGCTTGCAAATTCTCGATTAAAGGCGATCGCAAACACAGATAAATCAATGCGCCAACTAAAGGAACCAGCGCAATAAAAGTGAAAAAGCGATCGTCATTCATGCCACGCCTTTCCATGTCATCACTCAATAACCAAGGAAAGAGCAAAGACAACATACAAAAATCTAAGCTCATCACATGGATAAATCGGTCAGTTTGCCATTGTTGAATAAAATCAGCCCAATTGCCGTTGCTAAACCCATACACCATAAAGTAAATGGCGATCGCGCTAATTCCGATCCCCGTAAATCGTGAATCCAGAATTTTAGTTACCCAACTCCGCTTACCGATAAATGTTGGATTTGGCTCACGCATGGCAAAGTAGGGCAAGAGAGCAAATGCCCCCAGAAAAAATGAGACTGCCGAAAATAACCACGCAGGAACTTTTTGTCCACGCCCATCACTGGCTAGCATACAAGCATAAACTAGCGGAAATACGCCCATCAAATTAAATAGCGCCACAATATAAGCATTGGTAGACTGCCATTCACCCGCAATCAATTTTTGGATCAGTAAAAATGTGTCAGGGCGATCGGGGGGCGCAAAGATAAATGCATAAACTGCAAATAAAATCCAAATCAACCAAAATCCAAGTTTGTTGGGCATAAATATAATCTGTATAGTCTGTCTCAGCGTAAATTATCCGTGCGTGTACCGATATCTAGAAATTGAATTAGCTTAACGGGATCAGCATTAAACATAAAAGCTTTAGCGTCAGAGGCAATTTTATAACCTTCCTTTTCGGCAGCTTTTTGTGCGGAATATGGCAACGCACTCGACAGGTCAAACATCAATCGAGCATAGGGATCACTCAATACTTCCGCCGTATTTGGGAAAGATACTGGCTGCGTATATTCAGCAGAAAGGTGAATATTATAGAGCAGCACCGAGCCATCAGAAGTACTTAGCTTTTTAAGATTATTAGCTTCTTCGGTGGGATCGCCATCGGTTGATTCTCCATCTGTAATGTTAATAATCGTGGGCGGGTAGCTGTTAGGATGTTTCTCGATCCATTCTTCTAGCAAAATCCGCGCCAGCGCAAAAACGCTACACATTGCTGTACCACCACTTGCGATTGGTTTAAACCAAATCGGAAAGTCATTGTAGACTTCGACTAAACCTCCCATCCCGTCGGGCAATTTTTGAGCGCGTTTTTCTAATTCCGTCGGATTTTCATAGATCTTGCCGATGGGCGAGATTGGGCGATCGCCTGCAACACCATCGAGCGCCGAGGCAACTTCACTGTTGTAGCCGATGACCCCAACATCAAAATAGTCATAAATTTCGTTACCCTTTACACATCGCTGACCGAGGGAGTCGAGTAATCGATTCACCGCATCGGCGACAGCCTGTGCTTTCTGGACAGGTTCTAAACCCTTGTGCAAACTTTCATTTGCTCCTTTAGCTGTTCCAGTACTAGAACTTTCCCTAGAAAAAGCATCCGCCATCGATCCTGACTGATCGATGAGAAACAGGAAACAACTAGGTTGGCGACGACTGATTTCTGCTGAGTAAGGCATATTAAACTTACCCGATTCCTTAATATTTGTGTCTCAAGATTTAAACTCAGTCTAGCAAAGGTAAGCTCACTAAAAAGCTCTTGCATCAGAATTGAGCTATTTTACTTATGGTTAAGGCTTCATTTACGCCGCTTTGATCTGAAGTTGAAGTGGAGCCTAAGCAAATTGTGTCCTACTTCCTTCCTAAGAATTAGTGGCGCGACGCGAATCGCCCCACCGCTAATTCTTGGGTTTTAATGGCGGTTTTTGGCGGATTGATATTATTTACAAACTACTGGAGCCGAGATACTTGCCGATCGCTGGTGAATAAATTTCATACAGCATCGTGATTGGTTCGCCCCCATGCCATAGCAAATAATGTCTCCCCCAAAAACTATCAACCTCTGGATAGCCAAAAGCCTCAGCAAGTTGAGGACAAGCGCCCTTGTAAAGCCCCTTGAGATCGCGATAAAGCTCCGTGTACTTTTGATTGAGACTGACCCAAATCGGCAAAGACGGATCTTGCAAATATTTTTGCATGGTCGCCACCGACCACCACGATGTCGCATGGGAAAAAATTTCTCCCGTTTGCTGCGATCGCAACCAAATTTGACGGCGAATTCTTGGTCCTGCAATCAACGCGATATCCGATGGTGCATGATCGTCATCGTCACCGATTTCAGTCATAGCAATCACTTCCACAGAAATATCGGACTGCGTTAATAACTGTAAATGTCTGGTTGGTGCGCCATCACCGAGTAAAAACATTTGCCAAGTAGGAGAGAGCAAATTAAATGGCAAACCTTGACGAATATCCGTTTCGCTACCTTGCCACATTGGCGCTTCAATACGGTTCCATGCAATTGGAGCTTTGTCAATGAGCGGCTGAGATAAGGGAATTTGAGTGTTTAGAGAAGATGAAATTTTCATACGGGCTTTTTCTTAACAATCCGTAACATATCCTCCATTCTAATGCGGATGACTTAAGAAAAAACTGGCTCAGTCAATTTTTTCTTAAGTCATTCGCAATAACCTAATCTGCGCCACGATAAATATTGCGGGAATGATCCGTCCATAGTTAGTGGCGATCGCCCTCCAGCCTAAATCGGCAAAAAACAAACCCCACAGCGCAGGGGTAATTACCGAAAATACGGTTCGCGCCGCCGTGTACTGAGTTGCGGCAACCGCCATACCACGTTTAGCGAGATAGGTGGAGATATAGGCATTAAGTCTGGTCGCGATCGCTGTCCCTCCTGCCTTGATTACTTCATAGCCCACCTGATAGGACGCAAAATGCCACGCCATTTGTCGAGCGATCGCGGTTAACACGGCTGAACGAATCACAGTACTCACGGCGATCGCACTGCCGCCCTTGACTAGCAAACTCATCGGATTGCGTTGAGCATCAAGGGGTAGAGACTTTTGCAGATCAGACTCTGTGAGAGCGGACTGCATGGACTCATCAATGGTCGAACGCTCTTGAGCTGATAGCTTTTTCCATGAATTACTAATCAGGTTGAGAAATAATTCTGACTCAATATCTTCAACAGCCTGATTTTGAGAATATTTAATATTTAAATGCTGACATACGCGCTCTAAAACTTCACGATAACTAACATCACTAGTTTTACGTCGTAGCACTGTCAAACCATCGGCAGCCAGAAATCGAAATCGCTTGGCGATCGCTTCGATCAGTTCACCACGATCCCAGCCTTTTAGCTCTTGAATTGGCGGCGTGGCAAAATAATCAATCGGATTGAACTTACGCCGAAACAGAATATCGGCAATTTGATATAGCTCGTCATCGGTTGCTAAGGTTAGCACATCGCTTAATTTGTCCATTGCCCGACCTATTTATTTCTAATGAAGCGTAACTCAAATTTATTGCGATTTGCAAATCTCTACATAATATTACAGCGCAAAGGACTGTAGCTACTTACAACTCTAGGGACGTTAGGGACTTGCGATTTAATAAAGTACCAAATATAAAACCAGAATCGGTGGGGCGGCTTCG
>JANMFC010000210.1:0-1851 GCA_031377675.1 Pseudanabaena sp. OTE_70b_metabat_355
TACGATCGCGCCATCTTTGCTGACTCTTGCATTAGATCTGTTGATACAGAAAAAGGTGAACAGGGCGCTAGGGTCATCCTTAACATGGAATAGCGAGAAGAATCATGATATTCTTCAATTAGTCTTTGGGAATCTTTGAGAATATCGACTTCCTTCTCAACTAAATGATCGGGAGGAAGTCCACCCAGACTCTCGCCCACGCTCATACTGCCACGACTAGCATGAAAACGCATCCCGATCGCTTGGATACCCGCAATCTCATCATCTAATTTGCAATCATTGGGATAGATATATAGATGATCACTAGCTGTCGTACAACCAGAAAGAATTAATTCGGCGGCTGCCATTTGAGAACTGACATAAATACTTTCGGAAGTGAGGTTTGACCAAATTGGATAGAGAGTCTTCAACCAATTAAACAAATCGCAATTTTGAGCGGCAGGAATCACTTTAGTCAGGACTTGAAAAAAATGATGATGGGTATTTACTAGCCCTGGTAAAACAATATGCTTTCCCTGCAAATCCAATATTTCATCAGCAGTTTCAGGCAATTCCGAAGTTAGCCCTACCTGTTCAATCACATTATCCCTGACAAATATCGCAGCATCATGCAACTCGCGGCGATCGCGATCCATTGTGACTAGAGTATGAATATTTTTAACTAAAAGTGTTGGCATTTAATTAGTGATGGGAGTTACCATTTTCGCACTCTCCCAAAAGCGATCGCCCAGTTCAGGAATATCTGAAAACTTGGCGATCGCATCATTAGAAATTATGGCAGCATCCAGAGTGGCATACAACTAGTTTCGGATTCAAATTGCAGACGGGCGATCGCACTCTCTGAGCCACTAGGCAAAAATTTACTGGCAAACGACTTAGGCGGCTTGATTGTAAATACTTTAGTAGTTTTGGGATCGAGTCCAACTAGCTCGGCTGCATATACCCTTGCGTCCTCTTCCGTACCAATGCGATCGACTAAACCCAGTTCAACGGCTTGCTCACCTGTAAATACCCGACCATCGGCAAACGATCGCACGGTAGCGGGGCTAAGTTTACGACCTTCAGCAACGGTTTCCACAAATTGGTTGTAGCTGCTGTCGATTAAAGATTGCAGGATTACTCGTTCTTCGGGAGTGATTTCGCGATCAAAAGAGAGAATATCTTTGTATGCGCCAGACTTGATGACTTTAAAGGAAACACCAATTTTATCGAGTAGTTTTTCGATATTATTGCCGCGTAAAATCACACCAATGCTGCCTGTGATTGTCCCAGCATTAGAAATAATGTAGTCCGCACCCACACCAATATAAACGCCGCCACTGGCGGAAATATTGCCAAAACTGGCGACTACTTTGACTTTTTGGCGTAATCGTTTTAGCGCCGCATAGATTTCTTGCGAGTCGCCAACGGTTCCCCCTGGGCTGTCGATCCGTAGCAGTAAAGCAGGGAATTTCTGCTCTTCCACAAATTCAAGGGCTTCGAGTACACGAGTCCTTGTGCCTGAACCGATCGCGCCTGTGATTTCAATACGAGCGATTTTTTTGCGAAATTTGCGTTTTAGGAAACCAAACATTAAGTTATGAGTTGTAATTATGGGATTAGCTTTTATCATCTTAACCAATGCCACAAAAAACTTGAGCGATGCTCATCAATCATTCTTGAATTATTCTTGTAAGTAGGTACGCATAATGTACGCATAATCAAATATAAAACCCAAATAAGCGGAATCGCCCGCGTCGCGGGGGATTACGCGTATTTGGGTTTTATATTTGTTTATGGGTTCATTATGCGGACCGACTTTCAAGAATAAATAAAGAAAGATTGATGAGGCTCGCGCAAGTTTTTTGTGGG
>JANMFC010000241.1:0-11977 GCA_031377675.1 Pseudanabaena sp. OTE_70b_metabat_355
GCTTAGCGGCACTTTCAAAATCTTCTCTGGGTTTTATATTACTATTGAATCTTATGATATTTATTAATCCAAAAATAGATTTTGCATTTAAGAAAATATTTGGTTCGGAAGATAGCAAAGATATCTTGATGAGCTTCCTGAACGCATTGATTTATGAAGAAAAACCTGTAATCCAAGATTTAGAGATCATTAATCCCTATCTGGCTCCCAAAATTCGTGGGGTTAAAAACACCTATTTGGATATCAAGGCGAAAATCACTGATGCGGAGACTGGTGAGCAGCGCACTGTAATTATTGAAATGCAAGTCCTAAATGTAGAAGGATTTGAAAAACGAATTTTATATAATGCCGCTAAGTCGTATTCAACACAACTTATGTCTGGGCAAGGTTATAATCTCCTCAATCCAGTGATCGCAATGACGATTACTGATTTTGTGATGTTTGCGGAATTAAGTAATGTCACTTCAAGATTTGTCTTAAAAGAGAAAGATTTTTTGATTGACTATCCAATTTATGACATCGAACTGATATTTGTGGAATTACCAAAATTCAAAAAGCAGTTAGCCGAGCTAGAAACTATCGTTGACAAATGGCTATATTTTTTGAGCAACGCAAGGAGTTTGCCTGCAATTCCCGCAATTATGGAGGAAATTCCTGAAATCAAAAAAGCATTTTATATCGCAAATCAGGCAAATCTAACTCCAGAAGAGTTGGAAGATCAAGAAAAAGGGGAGATTTATATTCAGGATCAACGAGGTGTTGTTAGTAAGGCTTTAAAACAGGGGCTGGAGCAGGGACTGGAACAAGGGCTAGAGCAGGGACTGGAACAAGGGCTGATTCAGGGTGCAAAACAAGAAAAAGCGGCGATCGCGCGAAAAATGTTAATTAATTTGATTGACGATCGCATAATTTGTGAAGTTACTGGCTTATCTGCATTTGATTTAGAAGCTCTGAAAATATCAAGTGCTTTATGATTGATGGTGATTGTTAATTCTTAATTGATTAATTGTCCTCTTCCTAGCCATAATTCTAGGAGTAGAATTAGAAAACCTAACATTGCTAAGCGTCCATTCCAGACTTCTGCCGAAGTGGTCATACCCCATTCCCACCGCTCTTGGGGATAGAGTTTAGTATTCTTTTGCGGTTGGATCGTTTCCGTAAATGCGATCGGGCGATCGCTTAAAGCTTTAGTCACAATATCAGCTAGAGCTTGGATAAAAGTAGGGTCGGTGTCGGGCGCAGGAACCCGCGCAAAAGTCTCAATCCCAGCTTGTTCAGCAATTTCACGATATTCCATATCGATTTCTTCAAGAGTTTCGATATGCTCAGAGACAAAGCTAATCGGAACTACTACTAGTTCTTTTACGCCCTGTTGAGCAAGCTCAGCGATCGCTACATCGGTATAGGGTTGCAGCCATTCAACGGGACCAACACGACTTTGGTAGGCAAGGGTATATGGGTTAGCGCGTCCAAGTTTTTGCATAATTAGCGCCGCGCAAGTCTCAATCTCTTTTTGGTAAGGATCACCTGCTTCTTCGATATAGCTAACAGGCACACCGTGGGCGCTAAAGAAAATATGGGCTGTACTTGGATCTTTGACTTGATCGAGTTTGGTGGCAATCAGGTTTGCCATCGCTTGCAAATAACCAGAATTTTCGTACCAAGAAGGAACAACTGTATATTTAATTTTTTTCAATTCAGGATCATTTTGCCAAATCCGATCTAACAATCGAAAACTGGAACCCGTGGTACTAATCGAAAACTGCGGATATAAAGGTAAAACGACTAGTTCTTCGATTTTGTCCCGTTTAATTTGGGCGATCGCTTCTTCGGTAAATGGATGCCAATAGCGCATACCGATGTAAACACTGACATCACGAAGGTTTTGCTGAAGCTGAGATTTTAATGCTTCTCCTTGGGCTTCGGTGATCCTGCGAAGGGGGGAGCCGCCACCTATTTTCTTGTAATTATTTTGGGACTTTTTAAAGCGTAGGGTAGAAATTAGCCAAGCTAGAGGAGCCTGTAATAGGGGAGAGGGTAAGCGAATAATTTCTGGGTCAGAAAATAGGTTATACAAAAATGGGCGGACATCTTCTAATTTGTCTGGTCCACCGAGATTCAGCAGTAAAACTCCTAATCGCCCCATAATTAATCGCTCTGTCCTTTCTCTAAAGTTTTGTCAAAAATGCTGAAATGCATAATTACTGTTAATCCTCAATATTTAAACAATACCTTTATTTGGCAGAAACCATAACTAAAATTGCTGCAAATAAGTACCTTGGCTTAATTACTTGTTCTTAGAGACATATTTACGGAATACTTAGTACTAGGTTGTTTAAATAAAATATTTTAAAAGTGCGATCGCATTACTAAGGTCGCTGGGATGAGTTTGACATGAAAAATTTAGATCTAGATATTGTCGGCACATATTTTCGTGCTTATGATACTTGCCAAGTAAGGATTGAGTTTACGGGCGGATATCCAAAAGGAAAAAGCCAAGGTCACAACCCTTGTCAGGTTACAGTTCCCTATTGCTCTTTTTCTAAAAAACTTCAAACCATCCAGCGACTCGGTGGCAAGATTGTTAGTGTATCTATTCTTGATGGCAAGCTTGCAGATGCTCACATAAGCTCGACAGTTGTCGAAATTGAGGCGATCGCACCTGAACTAGAGCCTGTAATTGAAACTGAGGCGATCGCACCTGAGCCAGAACTTGTAATTGAAGCCGAGGCGATCGCACCTGAACCAGAACTTGTAATTGAAGCCGAGGCGATAGCCCCAGAGCCAGATCCTATTGTTGAAATTGAGGCGATCGCACCTGAACCAGATCCTATTGTTGAAATTGAGGCGATCGCACCTATATTAGAGCCTGTAGTTGAGACTGAGGCGATCGCACCTATATTAGAGCCTGTAATTGAGACTGAGGCGATCGCACCTGAGCCAGAACTTATTGTAGAAATTGAGGCGATCGCACATGAGCCAGAACTTATTGCTAAAATTGAGGTGATCGTACCAGAGCCAGATCCTGTAATTGAAATTGAAGCGATCGCACCTTTAGCAAAATCAGAAGCAAAAGCGAAAAAGGCAAAAACTTCGACTAAATCAGCAAAAGGGTTTAACAAATCACAAGACAACACCAAAACGACCAGAAAAACGAAAGGATAGGATTAAAAAAGCAGTGAGCGGCAAACCCGCTCACTGCTTTTTTAATCCTATTTTTCGGTGAGTCTCCATACGCCATCCCACTCATCATCAGGCGGGTTGAGCAAGAAATGTTGACAACGAGTAATATGCAGATTGGCAGCTTTGTTATGGTTGTCCAGTTCTAGGACTTCCGCAAACGCAGCCACGGCTTTACTAAACTTACGGCTGAGGTAATGTTCGCGTCCTGCATGGTAATGCTCAATAATTTGATTTTGGATGTCGTTGATCGGATCGGATTTTAGCCCCACTAATTCATAAACGCTGACGGGTTGGTTTTTGCCCTTGACTTGAATCCGATCGAGTTCACGCACCCTAACGCGATCGCCACAGAGTTTATACGTACTTTCACTGATCACCGCATCAATGCCATATTGCTTACTGGCTCCTTCTAGCCGCGAACCAAGATTCACACCATCACCGATCGCCGTAAATTCCATGCGTCTCGTCGAGCCGATATTACCACTAATCACCGTATCAGAATTGATACCAATGCCAATACGAATGGTCGCCATATCCAGTTCTTTCTGATTTTGTGGCTTCAGCTTTTCGATACGTTTAATATTAAATTCTTGGAGACGAACGCGCATATCGATCGCGGTTTGGACTGCCATCCATGCATGATCGGGAATTGGTAGCGGCGAGCCGAACACTGCCATGATTGCATCGCCGATGTATTTATCTAATGTGCCTTTGTAATTAAAGACCGCCTCCACCATCGTTTCAAAATATTCATTCAGCATCATCACCACATCCTCCGCCGCAAGAGTTTCCGTCAGCGTGGTGTAGCTGCGAATATCAGAAAATAATACCGATACCTCTTTGCGATCGCCGCCCATTTTGGCATCACCACCCGCGAGAAGCTGTTCGGCAAGCTCTTGAGTCATATAGCGATACATCGTACTCTTGAGACGTTTCTCTTGACTAATGTCTTCCATGACCACTAGCGCCCCGCGCACACCTTCACCTTCATCACCTTCCGACATGGTATTGATCGAAATATTGATGCTGTGCTGTTCGCCATCAGTGGAGCGCAGGGTTTGATCGGGATAATATTGCTTGCGACATTTTTCATCGCTACCGCTCAAACTGGTGTCAAACCATTTCGTGAAGTTTGCTGTCTCAATATTGATCAGTTCATAGACTGAGCGCCCCTCAAGTAAACCCTCACCCATACCTAATAAATCATAGGCGCGTTCATTGGCGGCGATAACTTTGCCATGTCTGTCGGTGGAGATGACCCCATCAGATAGACTTCGCAAAATGTCCTTTTGCATCTGCTGCTCTTGTTTGACCTTGGCGAATAACTTAGCATTCTCCAGCGCGACCCCTGCCTGCACGTTGAAGACTTTCATAAATTCTTCGTCATTATTATTGAAACTAGCCTTGAATCGATCGGGAGCGGCTGGCCAAATGTTGGGATCGTATTCAGGAAAGTCGCCGCGTTGGACTTTGTTAACTAACTGAGTAACACCGATCAATTCTTTATTGGAATTAAAAATCGGCATACAAAGCAGGCTACAGGTGCGATAACCATTGGCTTGGTCAAATTTTTTGGAATTGTTGGCATCAGGATGAGAGTAGAGATCGAAGGGAATATTTAAAACTTCGCCCGTAATGGCAACGCGCCCCGCAAATCCCACACCCATTGGTACACGCAGTTCTTTAGTCGTGCCATCTTGATTAACAATTTGTGTCCAGAGATCATTGCGATCGCGATCGATTAACCACAAAGTACTGCGATCGGCATTCATCAATAACTTGGCTTCGTACATCACCTTGGTCAGCGTGGTTTCCAGATCCAAACTTTGACCGAGGGACATGGCGGCTTTCATTAAGGCATCCGCCGCCCGTTGCTTTTGGGCTGCTGAATAAAAAGCCTGTGAGCTTTCTAAAATTAGGCGCATGGATGGGGCAAACTGAGCAAATAGAGCTTGATCCTCCTCTGTGAAGCCGACGTTATCTACGCGCTCTTCGAGGGGAATCGAATTGTCATTAATGCGTAATTTATTGAGAAGCTGCACCACCGCAACTAAGCGATCGTCGTCATTTAACAGGGGCATCGCTAGCATCGAGTAGGTGCGATAGCCAGTTAATTCATATTGCTTTTTGGCTTGTGTCGATCGCGGATCGTCAAATAAATCAAAGGGAATATTAACGGTCGTGCCGTAGGTAGCGACTTCACCCGCGATACTTGTCGGCGCTGTGGAAATTCTAATTTCGACATTTTTGCCATCGCCACTCGGCACATTTGTCCAGAGTTGATTTTTATCAGCATCCAACAAAAAAATCGTGGTGCGATCGGCGGACAGCAATTCACCAATTTTGCCGCGAATTGCTTGCAGCATTTCATCGAGGATCACATCAAAATCGGTATTGAGCATTCCCAGCGTTTGATTAACAATCCGCAATCGCTGCTCAACATCATTGACGACTTGGCTAAATTTTTCGGGCGTGAGGGGGGCTAGGACTGAGGCAAAGCTGCCACCTGATGAAACGGCTAAGGCACTGGAACTATTGTCAGAGCTACTTTTAAAAGATGAGACTGGGGATGAGAGATTGTGCTTGGCAGATGAAATGTCTCTTGAGGATTCGCTTTCTGCAATCACATCAATCGTGGCGTTGGATTCTACGGATGGTATGCGAGAAGGGGATGATGGTGTCATAGCAGCACTAAAATTTTCGATTAGTCCCAACTTTTAAGAGTCTAGATATTGTAGCTAGATCCTCTGGCTCCAAGGCTCAGTTCGTCATTTAGCTTGTGTAAAGGCGCTTGTAGTCGAACTGAAGAAAACATCTTAGCACTCCTAAGATTGCAATCGCAAACCCAAAACTTATAAGGCGGCGCGAAGCGCCGCCTTTAAGTTAAATATTTTGCTTGAGGCGATCGGGGGTGATTCTCGATTGAATCATGGCTAATAACCGATCGCATACTTCTTGTGAGGTTTCGCGCTCACTCACCATTATTGAAATATCGGCTTGAGCATAGCGATCGCGTCTTTGGTTATAAATATCACTGAGGGTTTGTGAGGGATTATCGGTTTGCAAAAGTGGGCGATGATTAGATTCTTTTTTGAGGCGATCGCACAAAATCTCAACGGGGACATCGATCCAAACTACGATGCCATCATGCAGATGTGACCAATTTAGCGATCGCATCACAAGCCCGCCGCCTGTGGCTACAACTAAACGTGTATGTGCGGAGACTTGGGCGATTACCTGTTGTTCGAGATCGCGAAAGGTATTTTCACCATCATTGGCAAAGATTTCAGGAATTGATTTGCCAGCGCATTGTTCAATCAGGGGATCGGTATCTAAAAAGTTGTAGTTGAGTTTTTGGGCTAAGAGCTTACCGATGGTGCTTTTGCCAGCACCCATCATCCCAATTAAAAATATATTCGTTCCGTTCAGCATTTGGCTAGATCTACATTGTTTAAACAACCTACTACGAAAGATACCGAAAAATCACTTAGAATTAATTAGTGTCAGTGCCACACGTTGACATTTATCCTGAATTTGTTTAAGAGCTACTTCAAAATCTTCGCGGTTCACATTGTGATAACTATAGTCGTTCATCGCAATTATCCCCGAATCACAATAATGCTTCTACCATCAGGACTTTGAGTAATTTCGGTCGTAGTGCGATCGCTAATTGGGGGCAAATCCTCACGGCGATCAAAAATCACTAACCAACCTGTATCTAAACTTAAACCCGATAAATATTTATCCAACTGCTTTAAACCTGCTGCCAAAGGATCAGGTCTACCTTCGCGCCATACTTTTAATTCCATTCCCAAGATTATTTTGCCATAGCGCAGACAAATATCCATCCTTCCCGAGCCGATCGCATATTCCCGTTCCAATGTACCGCCGCCATTCACCACCCGATGCAAAAAAGCCATCAGTACTATGTGCGGCGCAATTTCAGGATAGGGCGTACTTTTAAACAAAGGTTCTCCATGTTGTCTCCAAAAATCTAGAAAAGAATCTAATAAAGCCTGTGGATTTAAATCGCCATTGGAGTCTAGCCAAGTTGGATAAACTGACGTTAAAGATGCGATCGTGATTGAGGCAAGTACTTTAGGAATCACTTCCATGTAGATTGGATTAGCGATTTGAATGCCACCCCTAGAATCGCGGTTACATAAGCCCAAATCTAGAACATAGCGCAAGTCATCTTCGATAATATTGGGTAACTCTTGCCCTGATAATATCGGTTGAATAATTGCTCTAACCCGATCTTCTCTTAGTCTCTCCGCAAGACTGTCAAGATGGGTATCTTGTCGCTTAATCAGGATTTCTTTGGCTTCATTGATTAACTCAACGGTAATCGGAATCGCGGGATCAGGAGCCATATATTCGGTGATTTCCTTAGCGATCGCATTGACTAGCCAAGGTTGTCCCTGAGTTAAATGGAAGGCTAAATTGACTGCTTCTTCCGTAAATATTTGTCCTGTTGCCTCTGTATGTTGACCATAGAGCCTTTTGACTTCAGCTAAATTAAAATTGCGTAAGGTAAAGGATTGCACTTTGATATTAAATGGACTAGAGGTATTTAATCTTTCACTGCCTCCTGCGGCATACTTATAATCTCTGACATCACGCATCCCAACCAGTCCCACCGATTGCGGAAAGCCTTTGGGGCGGCGGGGGAACCCATCCCGCAATTGCCTTAGTACACTAATCAGGGTTTGATTTTGCAGGGAATCAATTTCATCAATAAACAGAATAAAGGGACGCGGAGAGACACTTGACCACAGGCTCAAGGTGGCACTAATACGCTGTCCTGCATCTGCTTCGGGGATTGGTGGCAAAACGATTTCACTGGGAAGCCAAAACTTTGCATTTTCAGCCCATGCTCCCAAGATTGCTTTTTCAGCGATCGCTGGCTCATCGGGAAAGGCAGATCCCACTTCGGCAGATACCATCAGGGCGGTATATTCACCACTGGCGGTTAGCTCTTGCGCGAGGGTGAGCATGGCGGTGGTTTTGCCGACTTGACGCGGTGCATGGATGACAAAGTAATTGTATTGATCGATCAGTGATTTGATCTGGGGTAGTCGCTCTACGGATGAGAGCATATAGTGAATGTCTGGTTGGCAGGGACCTGCGGTGTTGAAGTGTTTTTTCATGGTTCAATATGATTTTTAAATATTGTACGGTTTTAGCGATCGCTACTATCTCATTACAATCTATAAATACGTTAACAACTCTAAAAATTCTTCTGCTCTCTCAATCACTAGCTTTGCATCTTCAGGTTCTAATCGTTCAGTGCGATCGTAATCTCCTTTGAGGCGCATTTGTTCTGCATCAATTAGATAACGATGATATTTGCTAGGAATTTTATCTGTGCGGACGAAATATTCACCGAATTTGCTAATTACGGCAGAGTGCTTGCTAAAACTAAGATTTTCTTCTAATAGAAAGGCTTCGGCTATGTAAAACATTGCATAGTAAGCAGGAGAGGCGGCAATATCTGCTAGTCCTTCGGCTTCTAATAGTTTAGCGGCGCGGAGGCTATCTTGAGCTTTTTGCACCAGAAATTGCTGCTCTTTTATCATAGAAATAAATTCCTTCTTTGGTTATATTTTGGATGAGCATTGTCTGTTCGTTCTCAAAGCGGGTTACTGAGAGAAATAGGTTACAGATGACTATGTTGTATTTTAGACAAAGTGGACTTAAAAAGTAGCCTGTCCTTTCTATCTCTTTGCCTGTTTTTACGGGATCTTTGAGTACGATTAAGACATCAAAATCTGAGTCGGGGGTTGCATCGCCTCGTGCTTGTGAACCAAATAGGATCATCGCTATTAACCGATCGCTATATGTGTCAATCAGGCGATCGCGCAATTCGTGCATGATTTTATAGGTCTGTGGATGGCGCATTTTTGTTCATGTATAAAGGGGCGATCGCAATTAAGCGGCGATTGAGTGGATATTTTGATATTCGGATTCCTTAATCTGGCTAATCTCCCAATTATTTTGAAGATTTAACCAAAATTGAGGGCTTGCTCCCAATGCACGAGACAGTTTCATGGCTAGTAGTGCGTTAATATCTTTCTTGCCATCACAAATATCGTGAATGATGCTGGGTGGTATTTCTATATGGTTAGCTAAGGCTTCAGAGGAGATATTAATTTCTTCTAGTTCATCCTGTAAAACTTTTCCAGGGTGAATAGGCGTTAGGTGTAGTTGCTGCATGATTGGTTATGTTACAAGTCTAATGGTTTAACAAATAATTTATGGCTATCAATCATGATAGTCAATGATTTCTACATCATAAGCATTCTCTTGTAGCCATCGGAAGCAAATGCGATATTGATCGTTGATGCGAATGCTGTATTGTCCTTGTCTATCTCCCTGCAAGGTTTCTAGGCGATTGCCACGGAGTTCGCGTAAGTCTTCGAGTGAGGTTGCCGCAGAAATTCGAGCAAGCTTGATTTGAGCTTTTTGATGTAATGTTTTTGGCAAAAGTTTTAAGCTGTTTTTTGTGACGCGACCATAGTTTATGTCTTCGGTTGCTTTATTCCGAAAGTTATAAATTGCCACTTACGCTAACACCGTTGTAAATCATCACTATTCAATCACAAGTTGGCATAGCGATCGCAATTTTTACCACCCCCAGCCAGAAAAGATCGCTCTCTTGATAAAGAATCTCGCTTGATTTGACAAATAGTTCGCGGAATTCGAGTAAGGTAGAAGCTTGACAATCAATATAAAAAGACTATAGTGAAATTAAGCAGAAAAAGTCTGTAAAACGCATAGTTACTTAAAAAATGGCAATTAATTCTAATACTGACTTCATAACAGTTCTTAAGCAGTTTGCTACAGAGGTTACAGGCAAGTTTTCACTTTCGTCTATGCGCTTTAATCCTGAAGATCAGCTTAAATCGCCTATGAGTAATTTATTGGGGGAAGTGGGGAAGTTACTCCATCTAGATATAAATTCTGTTACTGAAATACAGGAAAAAGAACTTTCAGGAAGACCAGATTTTGGGGTAACGGTCAAATCGTTACTGGTTGGGCATATTGAGTTAAAAGCGCCAGAAAAATCGATTGAGCCAAGTAAATTTAAGGGGAATGACAAACAACAATGGGAAAAATTTAAAAATCTCCCAAATTTGATTTATACAAATGGTAGTAGCTGGATACTCTATCGGACAGGTGAGCGAGTCGGGAAAGCTGTTAAATTTTCGGGTGACATCAGTTCTGATGGAGCAGAGGCGATCACCTCTCAAAATGCCGATGCTTTGCTGTCGATGTTGCGAGATTTCTTGTCTTGGGAGCCGACTGTTCCATCTAATCCTAAAGCACTTGCGGAAATATTGGCTCCAATCTGTCGTTTATTGAGAACAGATGTTTTAACAGCTTTGGAAGATCCAAAATCTAATCTCAGCACTCTTGCTCAAGATTGGCGAATTTATTTTTTTCCAGATGCAGATGACAAGCAATTTGCTGATGCTTATGCTCAGACACTCACTTATGCACTCTTGTTAGCAAAGTTTTCTGGTGCAGTGGATTTGTCTTTAAATCAAGCGGTTAAAACTATTCGTAAAGGGCATAATTTGCTTGCGGATACTCTCAAGATTTTGGGAGATGAGGCGGCGCGTGAGCAAATAGATGTTTCGGTTAGTTTGCTAGAGAGATTGATTTCAGCGATTGATATATCTGCAATGATTCGGCGAGAGGATGAAGATCCTTGGTTGTATTTCTATGAAGATTTTCTCGCTCAATACGATCCTAAAATGCGTAAGGAGAGGGGCGTTTACTATACACCGATTCCTGTAATTCAAACTCAAGTGCGTTTAGTTGCGGAGCTATTAGCAGAACATTTTGATGCTGAGTTTTCGTTTGTTGATGAGAATGTTGTCACATTAGATCCTGCTTGTGGAACAGGTACATACATATTGACAGCCGTAAAACATGGACTTGATCAAATTGCAGAAGCAAGAGGAGCAGGAATGCGTGTTTCTGCGGCGACCACTGCGGCGGCTAACATTCATGCTTTTGAAATTTTAGTTGGACCTTATGCTGTTGCTCATCTTCGGCTTACACAGCAGATTTTGAGCGAAGGTGGGACTTTGCCAGATAACGGTGTTCATGTTTATTTAACTGACACTTTAGAATCTCCCTATGCTGAGTTAGCTGGACATTTACCATTTAGCTACAAGTCATTTGGTGAAGAGCATAAGCGTGTTCAATCCATTAAGCAAAATACTCCTATCCTTGTTTGTATAGGTAATCCACCCTATGCACGTCAACAGATTGATGACAAAGATCAAGGAATTGAAAAGAGAAAAGGTGGCTGGGTTCGTTTTAAGGATAATCGACAAGAGGGAATTAAAGATTCTGAACCAATTGAAAAGGGAACAACTCGCAAAGGGTTTGATGAGTCACTCAAGGGTTTTAAAGTCGTTGAAGAGAAACCAATTCTACAAGATTTTCTTGATCCCTTAACTCAAGCAGGACAAGGTGTTCATGCTAAAAATTTGTACAACGATTATGTTTATTTCTGGCGTTGGGCGCTTTGGAAAGTCTTTGAAGCTAATGCAGATAGTAAAGCAGGGATTGTGAGTTTTATTACTGCCTCTTCCTATTTGCGAGGTCCTGGTTTTATGGGAATGCGTAAGGTCATGCGCCTACCCCTGTAAAGGTGGCTTTTTTACTATTGTGCAGAAAGGAGACGAAAGGTAGATAGGTGGGGATGTTTAGGGTCGTATGTCTTCTTCTTTTGCGGCTTTTTCGCACCTCGTGGGGACTTAAGAAATCGTTTTAAATT
>JANMFC010000242.1:0-1607 GCA_031377675.1 Pseudanabaena sp. OTE_70b_metabat_355
AGGGCAGCTACTTCCGTCAAATTAAAGGTAGCAGGATAAAGAAACAGAAATGAAATCGCGGACAAAATTAATACAAACTCATTTACCCCTGTAACCCCTTGCACATTCCACAACTGCTCACCGTCATAACGATGATTGAAAAAATAAATAAGTTGTAACCCCGCAAGAGGGAGACTTACCAATGCAAAAATCACCCGATATAACCTTGCCCCAATCTTTTCTTCCGCCCACATTCGCAATGAGGCTAAACCACTATGGGCGATCGCAAAGATTATAATCAAGCCGATCATCACAAAATGGGTGGAATAGGTAGAGAAGAAGATACTAAATGAGGACATATTGAGAATATAGATGCTAAATATTAAGAATGGTAAACCGCAGCACTTCCAGTATTATCCATATTTAAGTTTAAAGCGCAAAATTGTTAAGTTCAAAATTAGGGTGATCCCATTGGCAATATAAATCGGCGCAGCGTTGACCATTAAGCCATAAATCAGCCAGAGAGTGATTCCCGCAATAAAAGTCACTAACATTGGTAAAGATATATCTTTAGTCGATCGCGATCGCCAAACTTGAACTACTTGAGGCAGAAAAGCAAAAGTTGTCAGAGATGCGGCCATAAATCCAAGGATATTAGTAAAATCCATACGTTCCCACAAATAAGCTGATTTTGGGATGCAATACATTCCCACAAGTTAGCATTAAAACATATGAAACAACGCATCATTGGTCTTACAGGCGGCATTGCCACAGGCAAGACTACCGTTACTGACTATTTAGCCAAAAATTTTCAATTGCCAATTCTTGATGCGGATTTATACGCCAGACAAGCTCTGACCGAAGAACGCCTTGCGAAAATTAGCGATCGCTATGGCAAGTTAATTATTGACGATCACGGTAATTTGGATCGCCGCAAGCTTGGTGCGATCATATTTAGTAGTGAAGTTGAGCGTCAATGGCTAGAAATGTTAATTCATCCTTATGTTCAAGAATGTCTCATCGCTAAAGCCCAAAGATTAGCCCCTGCAACCGTAGTGATGGCGATCCCATTGCTGTTTGAAGCAAAAATGGAACATTTAGTGACGGAGACTTGGGTTGTGGTTTGCGACTATCAGCAACAGTTACAGAGACTAATTGATCGCAATCATCTTTCCAAAAACGAAGCGATCGACAGAATCGCTAGTCAAATGCCCCAATCCGAAAAAATAGAACTCGCCGATGTCGTGATTCGTAACTCTGGCGACCTCGAAAAATTATTTTCGCAAATTGATCAGGCGATCGCACGATAAGTGTCCCATCTGATAGATGGCAGTAATAGATGATTGGCGCGATCGCTAGACTTTTCCAGAACTGCGGTCATGTTAAGGAGTTGCGGGCGATTTTTCTGTGGGAATTTCTGGTGTAGACGCGGGCAAATTTAAAGGAATAGGCTGGGCATCAGGAATAGACTTAGACGCAGGTGCAACTTGGGACGCAGGTGGCGCAGTCAAGGCTGTAGTTGTAAACCAACCACCACTTAGTACCACCGTCAAGCCCAAAAACATTGCCGTCAAGAACCAAGTTATCCGATTCAAAGCGGTTTCAGCACTCTTGGTACTCGAAAATAG
>JANMFC010000313.1:0-4620 GCA_031377675.1 Pseudanabaena sp. OTE_70b_metabat_355
GCAAAAGCCTCGCGGCACGAGGCTTTTGCTGTTTTGGCTTTTGATTTTGAAACGCTTAACCCGAACTGACGTTAAATAAACACCGTTAGCAATGACCGTACTTACTCAACCGTTACTATTAATGACATAATAAGTGGGAAAACTTATGAAAAGACTGATACTGCTATGTCAGACGGAAAAGGATTTGGCTTTGGTTTAGGCAAAATGAAAGAAGCCTTCCAAAAAGCTCAGCAAATTCAAGAAGGTGCTAAAAAGCTTCAAGAAGAATTAGATGAATTGCGTCTAACTGGCGAATCGGGTGGCGGCTTAGTAAAGATCACTCTAAGTGGCAACCAAGAGCCTCAAAGTGTGGAAATTGCCCCTGAAGCCTTGAATGAAGGTGCAGAAGTATTATCTGACTTAGTACTTGCAGCCCTCAAAGATGCGTACCAGCTTTCTACTGGCACAATGAAGCAAAAAATGGAAGATCTCACAGGTGGCTTAGGCTTACCCGCAGGCTTCTAATGATCAATAACCCTGCATTGCGTGTACAGCGCCGTAACCAGCCAGCAGCGATCATCCCCACCGAGCAGCAAGCCTCAATTCTTGACTGGCTAGAATCGACGGGTCGCTTGATTGCAAGAGAGGGGACGGAATCCAGCTTGAAGTTTGATGATGAAGCTGAAGAACTCAGTGAATTGATGCTCGGAGACGATCCTAGCTATGCCGATGATGACGATGACGACAGTGATGATGATGTCGATTAAGACATCAATATTTAAGCAGCGCGGAGCGCTGCTTTTTTATATGGCAATCCGAAATGAATTATGAGAGGCTTCGGCTTCGCTCAGCCTGCGTGGACTGATGGCTGAGCGAAGTCGAAGCCACAAATGTTATGACCAAAAAACAAAAATTTCCCCATCTGATCGGTTCTAAATGGACGGCGAGTCAAGAAACCTTTGGCTGGCGACATTTTGTGGTGGTTAATCGCAAAAACGAAGGGGACTTAGTTTTTGCAGAGATCAAGGCGGCTTGTGATGATTCGGTCAGGTTTTGGCTAAATGCTAAGGCTTTGAAAAGGCGATCGCTATGGTTGCCTGGATGGAAAACCTTAAATGAAATGTAAAAAAAAGCCTCCGAAGGAGGCTTTTTTGTTAAGAATTAGATGGCTGAATATCCAAAAGTTTCAGGAAGCGATTGAAGTTAAAATGCTTTGACATCATGTCGCAAATACTCGTAACTTTCACCCCTTCATGTAGACGTACTTGCCCTAAACAACCTTCAATGACACTAACTGTACTGAGAGTGTCTTTGTTTACGGCGAGTACAGGCACACCTAACTCCATCGCTTTGTGGGCGACATCATCACTAATGAATGGGCGACCTGTCAAAATCAAACAATTAGTCGAAGTCTCAAGGGCTGCAAATTGCAAATCAATGCGGCTGCTACCTGTGATTACGGCTTTGTTATAGGACTGGCGAAAATATCTTTGGGCGGAGTTGACATCCATCGCGCCGATCTTCAATTCCTCGACCATCACTTTGCCTAAGTCAATATTTTCAGGACAGGACAGGATGGTTGCGCCAAGTTGTTCAATGATCTCAGCAACACTAACACTTCGCAAAATCCGATTTTCAGGCATGAGCGCAAATACGGGAATGCCCTGATTTTCCAGATAAGGATGCAATATTTCGATCGCTGTTTCGTACTGCTCATCGGGAATGTCATTAATCACTACACCCAAAAGGCGATCGCCCAAGCGTTGTTTTGCCATCAAGATATGATCAGCAACTAGGAGCGACCCAAACCGCATTACCAATAAAATCTGTGAGCCAAGGTGTGTCGCCATCTCTTCTAATGACAGTCCAAAGACGGCTCCTTCGGCGGTGTTGGCAGGTGCTTCTAGTAGCACCAGATCGCCAGTCGTTAATTTTTTGTATTCTTCGAGCTTATTACTGTAGTTTGCTTGATCTTCACCCGACAAACGGCGTTGCAGAGCAGTGCGATCGAGATTGAGTAAAGTGGGACGCAAAAGTTCCTGTGGTAAATTTAGCGTTTTCTTGATAAATTCCACATCAGCCTCAGTACGTTCGGCTGATTCGGGGAGTTCTTTAGTCGTAAAAGTACCAATCGGCTTACCATAGCCAATCTTGTAACCTTTGGCTTGCAAATGATACGTTAAACCCAAAATTGTTGCTGATTTTCCACTGCCAGATCTGGTGGAACCAATCAGCAAATGCTTAACCTGTGGCACGTCT
This sequence comes from Pseudanabaena sp. OTE_70b_metabat_355, assembly GCA_031377675.1. Classification (GTDB taxonomy): domain Bacteria; phylum Cyanobacteriota; class Cyanobacteriia; order Pseudanabaenales; family Pseudanabaenaceae; genus Pseudanabaena. The sequence continues at coordinate 2,239 of JANMFC010000313.1, forward strand.
TGCCCTCTAAATTATTACAAACTTTACAAGAAATCTATTAAAATCCAAATCCTGTTTGGTTATCAGAAAATTTGGCATAAAATCCCGCCTTTTTAGGGCGACTCCATATTAGAATATATCAAATACCGCAGGGCATACGGAAATCCACGCTTGAGAAGCTAGTTGTAAGACTAGGTATCACTAAGTAAGACCATGTTAGGACAAGTTCTACAGGCTATAGTGAGTCCAAGAATCCCCGTCACTTCAGTGCGGGGAGTGTCAATGTAACTGATGGACTGTTATTTTTGTGTAAAGTCCTGTTTGTGCATAGAGATTATGCGATTTCTCGATAAGTAGGGACAATTCATAAATACTCCCTACTTATTGTAATTCCGTCGAAAAATTGCATCACTGACCAGACATACTTCCTTGATTTCTTTGGGATCATGAACGCGCAAAATATCGGCTCCACCTGCAATACCTGCATTACAAGCCGCGATTGTTCCTAATAAGCGATCTCTAGGATCGGGGCGATCGCAAAGTTTACCGATAAAGCTTTTACGCGATACGCCTAATAAAAGTGGGGCTTTAATCGTTTTGAAAGCGCTTAAATTTTTGATTAGTTCAAGATTATGCTCAAGGGTCTTACCAAAACCAATCCCTGGATCAATCGCAATTAAATTTTCAGTAATTCCCCAAGCCTTAGCTACAGAAATAGCATCCGTCAGGAATCGCTTAATATCTTGCACCACATCGCGATATTGAGGATTTATTTGCATGGTGCGCGGTTCGCCCTGCATATGCATCAAAAAAATTGGCACTTGTAATTTGCCAACCGTAGGTAACATATCAGGATCAAATCTTCCTGCCGATACATCGTTGACCATATCAGCACCTACGGCGATCGCCTGTTTTGCCACCGATGCTTTCACAGTATCTACAGAAATCGGTAAATTTGGATAAGCTTCGCGTACAGCTTCAATAATTGGCAAAATGCGATCGCTTTCTTGATCGGCACTCACAGGTGCTGCATCAGGGCGGGTAGATTCGCCACCAATATCAAGAATGTCAATGTATGGCAACATTTGCTCGACTTGTTTGAGAGCGGTTTCCTTACTAGTAAAATTACCGCCATCACTAAAACTATCGGGCGTAACATTCAAAATTCCCATTAAGTAAGTGCGATCGCCCCAAATAAATTGGCGATCGCGAATTACCCAACGATTAGCAGTAAAAGTCATGGTTAAATTTCTGCAAGAACTTGGACAGGGTGGGCTTCAGCCTTGACAGCCAGATAAATTTTCTCAATATTACCCTCTGTGTCAATTACAAAGGTATTACGAAAAATCCCCATATATTCCTTACCCATCATTTGTTTTTTGCCATAACTCTCATAGGCGGTAGCAACTTCAGCTTCAACATCGCATAGCAAGGGGAAAGGTAAATCAAATTTTTCGACAAATTTTAGATGGGATTTCGCATCATCGGTGCTGACCCCAAGAATTACGGTGTTTTTCGCTAGGAATTGGGCATAGTTATCTCGGAACCCGCAAGCCTCTTTGGTACATCCTGGGGTATTGTCACGCGGATAAAAATACAAAACCACGCGCTGACCTTTGAGACTTGAAAGGGTCACGTCATTACCGTGAGTATCAGGCAAGCTAAATTCTGGGGCGCGATCGCCAACATTCAAAGTCATATAATCTTCTATAATTAGTAGTCTGCTAAAGCATACAGCACTTTGAAAACTGTGAATCCTTGGCTAAATTTATTGCAACAGCATCGCATTATCGCCGTTGTCCGTGCGGACAATGTTAGCGTTGCGCGAGAAATGGCTCTAGCCGCCGCCGCAGGTGGAATTAAGCTAATTGAGATTGCTTGGAATACTGATCGCGCTGAATCATTAATCCCAAAATTGCAACAGGAATTACCCGACTGTAAAATTGGGACTGGCACTGTATTAGATGTTGGCATGGCAGAGCGGGCGATCGCCTGTGGTTGCAAGTTTCTATTTACACCCCACACCAATCCCGAACTTATTGCTAAAGGAATCGAGCATAATATTCCCGTGATCGCTGGCGCACTTACTCCCACCGAAATCATTACCGCATGGCAAGCAGGAGCCGCCGCCGTCAAGGTTTTTCCGATTAAAGTTATGGGTGGTGTTGATTATTTGCGATGCTTACAGCCTGTATTACGCGATATTCCCTTAATTCCCACAGGGGAGATTACATTGCAAAATGCCGATAAATTTCTTGAAGCAGGGGCGATCGCTGTGGGGATTTCTAGCGATTTGTTTTCGTCTGAGGCGGTCATGGAGGATGATTGGACAACGATTATTGCGCGATCGCAAGCTTTAATTCAAAAAGTTCAACCTTTTCAAAACCAATAAGTAAGTGGAAC
>JANMFC010000343.1:0-3397 GCA_031377675.1 Pseudanabaena sp. OTE_70b_metabat_355
CGCCCGCGAAGCGGGCGAATCAGCTTCTTTTGGTTCTAAGCCGAGGTACTTACAATCTGTCGCGATAGGCGACTGCGATCTAAACGGCTGAGAACACGAGTATATAGATCACTCTCCGCAACAGGCTTACTCAGATAATCATCAGCCCCCGCGACAAATAATTGCCGAATTGTTTCCCGATCGCTCTGAGCCGATAAAAACACAATCGGTAAATCATGCCAATGAGAAGACGTTCGCACCGCTTGACACAAATCAAGCCCACTGTAGCAAGGCATCTGCAAATCCAAAATTAACAGATCGGGAGAAGTTGACTCCAAAACCTGCCAAAACTGCATAGGATCTTGCAAGGTAATCACTTCGATCTCCCGACTTTCGAGCGATCGCCGCATAATTTTGAGTGTAATCAGATCGTCATCGACAATCATCACCTTAGAGCGATCGCTACAGCGTTGATACAAAGCCTGCGACACCGTATTCAAAATTTCTTCCGTAGAAGCAGGTTTCTCAATAAATGAGCAACTCCCCTTACGCGCCGCCATCACGCGATCGCTCAATCTACTTGTCGATGTCATCATCACCGTGGGGATTTTCGTCTCCCTCTGAGCCAGTTCATCCAAAAACGTCAGTCCATTTTCAGTCGAATCAGGAAAAACGATATCTAGCAACACCACATCAGGGGCTTCCTTGGCAATCTTTTCCCTAGCAGTTGGCAGATCCACCGCCGTTTGTACCCGCATTCCCAAAGTTTGCGCCTCTAGCTGAATCTCCTGAGTAAATAGGACATCATCATCGACTATTAATAATAGAGGCAATGGCAAATGATGGGATAGGAGCAATGGCGGCTCAGCAGGGGCTGTTGGCAATGACTTGATCGTAATTTGTTCCAGCTTTGTAATCAATTGCTGTAGCAAATCCACATCGAAGGCAATCAAAGGGAAATCCCTATGTAGTATCTCCTCAAGCTGACGGGCGATCGTCGATCCTTCAGGAAAACCCAAGGAACCTAAGGAGCCAATTAGCTTATGCGCTTGCATATATCCTTCATAACGCAGATCTGCACTCAATTTATTCTGCTTCAAAGCGATCGCTACCCGTCGGAACATGGCGATCGTGTCTGGTAAACTCGCAATTAATTTCTTAGCCATCATCGCAATCACTTCCTGTATCCGCGCCTTATCTGGGAGCGATAGATTTTCGTTAGGTAATTCCTTATGTATTTCGCTAGATGCGGAATTGGGCAATCCAGAATTGGGCAATATAGACTCAGCAATAGGTGGCGCGATCGCCTTCACAGATGCAGGTTTGAGCCGATAACCCAATCCATATACACTCTCAATCGGATCGTTCGGCAATCCCGCCACCTTCAGCTTTTGACGCAATACTTTAATATGCGTAGTCACCGCCTCCTCACTAGGACACTCTCCCGCCGACCATACGCGATCGATCAAAACACTACGGCTAAATATCTGTTGTGGATGCCTCAGAAATATTTCTAATAATCCATATTCCTTTTTAGTTAAACGTAAAGGTTGCTGCTTGTAAGCAACAGCATTTGTCCTGAGATCGAGCCTCAAGTCCTCCCACCCAAATTCTTGAATAAGCGCATCGCCCTCATGGTAGCGGCGTAATAGCGCCCGAATCCTTGCCACTAATTCCTGAAAGTTATAGGGCTTAACCACATAGTCATCAGCCCCTGCTTCTAAACCCACCACGCGATCGCTCGTACTATCCTTAGCTGTCAGCAACAACACAGGAATGGTATAGCCCGAATTACGAAGTTTGATACATAGCTCAAGCCCATTACTATCGGGCAGCATAATATCAAGAATGATCAAATCGTAGGCATAGCTTTCAATATATTGCCACGCGGTCTTCGCCTCGGAAGCCCTATCAATCGTGTAATGTGACTCCGCTAGCAGATGTAAAAGTGTTTCCGCAAAATAGCGATCGTCTTCAACCAATAAAATCTTCAAAATTTTCTCCTTCCCAACATATTAGAACTTCACCAAGCCCTCCTCGAAGTCTATATAAGTATCAACAAAAAAAATGAGGAGATAATGAGTTTTTAAAATTAGAACAAATTTGCTTTATTCTACAGTTAGCAACTTGGGGTATTTATACTTATCTAAATCCAAGATTTACCCTAAACCCAACCGCGATCTACTCTAAACAATTAGGACTTACGCAAAATCCAAATTGCCCTCATCCCCCAACCCCTTCTCCCAGAACGGGAGAAGGGGGGCAAGAGATTTTTCTTGTTCCCCTCTCCCGTTCTGGGAGAGGGGCTAGGGGTGAGGGTCTTAGAAGTTTTGGTTAGGACTTATTTTGGTTGATGACAGGTAATGCAGTGGAATGCACCACCGCCTAAGAGAATATGTTTAGCACTTAGCCCGATCGCATTACGGTTTGGGAAGTGTTTAGCGATCGCTTGAACTGCCAGTTCATCATTGACTGAGCCATAGGTAGGAACTATCACGCTGTCGTTGGAGATATAAAAGTTGAGATAGCTGGCGGGCATGACTTCGCCATCATCGTCGAGAACGAGGTTAGGGGATGGAATTTTAACAACATTCAAGTTGCGCCCCTTAGCGTCGGTCATAGTTGATAATTGTGCGGCAATATCAATGAGAACTTGGTAGTTGGGATCGTTGCGATCAGTTGGTTCCATACACATGACAGTGTGCGGCGCAATAAAACGGGCGATCGTGTCGATATGCCCGTCTGTGTGGTCATTGAGTAGCCCCTTTTCTATCCAAAGAACTTTTTCTACTCCTAGTGCAGATTTCAATCCAGACTCGATCATCTGCTGATCCATGTGAGGATTGCGATTGCGATTGAGCAAACATTGCGTGGTGGTAAGACAAGTTCCTTCTCCATCAACTTCGATCGCACCACCTTCGAGTATCCAATCAAATTCAAATCTAGGTATATCTAGAACTTGCAGGATGCGATCGCTAACGAGATCGTCATGTTCGAGCAGATACTTCCCCCCCCAACCATTCCATTTAAAGTTTAATGCACCCAATTTCCCATCTGCATTTTTAATGAAAATCGGGGTAATATCGCGCATCCAGATATCGCCAAAAGGAATGTGATGAAAGCGAACTTGTAAATCTCCGAGTAGCTCTTTGGCTAATTTGGCAGTGTCTTCTAAAACCAATATTTCGAGCGGTTCAGATTTGGCGATCGCTTTGGCTAGGGCAACAAATTCAGTTTGCACGATGTCGAGTCGATCTAACCACAAGTCACGATGGCTAGGAAATGCCAACCAACAAGCGCTGTGGGGTTGCCATTCGGCGGGTTGGGCATAGCCTATAAGAGTTGAGTAATCCATGAAGTTTTGAGATATGGCTGAGTATGGGTTAGGACTTACGCAAAATTTTTCAAGACCCTCACC
>JANMFC010000366.1:0-2587 GCA_031377675.1 Pseudanabaena sp. OTE_70b_metabat_355
ACTTACGCGCATTCCGACCTAGTTTTTGTTGAATATCTTTATTTTGTGCAAGCCAGCAAATGTAGTCGGCTAAGCCCTGAGCATCGTCATTATCAAAACAAGCACCACAGTCACCGTCATCGATCATTTCGCGCAAGTAACTATCCCGAGGACAGATCGCCGCCACAGGTCTCCCCGCCGCTAAGATGCCATACATTTTGGATGGGGCGATCGTGTCACCAACTTTGGGCAGCATACTGACAAGAGAAAGATCGCAAGCGGTTAATGAAAATGGCAAAACCTCTTTATCTTGGTAGGGCAACTGCAATGCATTGGTGAGTTCGCCTGTCGCGATCGCATTTTTAATTATCTGCGCCCCTGCACCGCTACCAATAAATAAGAACTGAATATCCTTGCGATCGCTGAGCAATTGAGCGCATTTTAAGATTGTTTGAGCATCATGACAGCGCCCTAAGTTGCCCGAATACAAAACAACAAAGCGATCGGTGAGTCCATACTGCTCGGCAAACCAATTTTGTGATTTAGGAATAGGAAAAATAAACTTAGGGTCAGCCCAACTATGAATCACATGGATTTTATCGGCAAGCCGTTTATTTTTCTGAATCAATAGTTGCTTCATCGGCTCGCTGAGGACAATCAAGGAATTAGCTCTTTCCCATACCTTGAGATTTACAAATTCCCAAAACTTGACGATCCAATGATCGGACGAGACGACCCCCATGCGGACAGCAACCTCTGGATAGATGTCATAAATAATGCAGCTATAGGTATGCCCAAAAATTTTGTTGTAAAACCAACCAATTAATCCCAAAAATGGTGGCGCGGAAGTTAAAACCATGTGGGAGCCGCGTAATGCTTTGTGGCGAAACTTAACTACACAACGGATGAGAAACAAGACACTCCCAACAATTTTGTTGCGAATACGCTTGGACATCAGATTCACGGAGCCAGTCCGTCTGACGAATACCCCGTTGTCGTTCTCTTGATGCTTTACATCAGTTTGTTTAAATGCGTACCCTGGCATTCCAGTAAAAACGCTAACATCAAAACCTTTCTCAGCCAACGCCCCAGCCAAATCATATACAAACTGCCCAGTTGCTGCATAATCAGGTGGATAGAATTGCGTGATAATACTGACGCGGTTTTTTAAGTGGTATTTTGCTGCCATTACATTTCTCGTTATTTTTTGTCTAAAACTGATACAACTAGCTTCGTATCAAGTTCTGTCGGACTAATCACCAAATTCATCTACAAGAAACTAAAGCGAGGGGATATAGACACAGTAGTGCGAGATTGAACATGAACACTTTTAGAAATATATCCATAGGGTGAACTCAAATCTGTGATTTTAGTCACTCAAATGGATTTTGATATTCTCTCATATTAAAAAGATATTCATATATATGAATTATGTGATACAAACATGAAGTAGACTTCTGGATCTGTGGATAAACCTATATTTATATGAAAGAAATTTATAAAGTATCTTCGCCAAGTTGCCTAATCAAAGGGAGTTTACTAAAGACTTGTATTGCTTACTTAGTAATATATATTGCGATCAAATATGGATGAATCGGCTGAATGTAGCATCCCTAAATCTATCAAAAAAAATATTCAAGGTAATAAAATAGTTTAGTAAATTATAACTCACTTTACAGATGACTTTCGGTTTTCAACATCTGTTTATATGCTAGCCATCCTGATGCGATCGCCGCAACAAAAAAGCCAACTAAAAATCGGATATGCAACACCATATCGGCATCGGTCAAAGCTTTACTATTAGTGGAAAGGGCGGTAAAGGCTTCGCTCATGTGATAAACAGGATTAAACTGGGTAATCAAGAGTAAATCTTTAGATAAAAATGTAGTTGGAAAAAATGCGCCACCTAACATCAAAAGCGGAACGCCAAATCCTGCTACTAGAGAATTAACATCTTCGGTGCGGCGGGCGAATTTGGTGGCAATCACAAAGCCCATGCCCACATAGGAGCCGATACTAGCCAAGACAACTAAAATCCCTAAGCCAATCGAGCCACTAAAGCGCACGTCCCAAAAGGCGGCGACTGTGTAAATGATCAGAGTTTGTCCAATCCCGATCGCCGAATAAGCAAAGAAAATACCCAGAAAATAGGAAATCCCATTAATTGGCGAAATCAGTAACCGCTTAATTGTTAAGCTTTCACGCTCAGCCACAATCGTGGACATCGTGCCGCCAAGACAACTAAAAAACAGAGCCGAGCCGATTAATGAGGCAGGAGCAGCGAGTTTAAAGGATTCTGCCGTGGTAATTTTTGAGCCTTCCGCCAATACAAAGCCATTGAGCAAGAGCATGGAAACAGGAAAGATCACCCATAAAAGCAGAGTGCGGTAGGTGCGAAACAGTTCTAATAAAATACGTCGCCCGATCGCGATCGCTTCATACCCATAGTTCATGTGAAATTTTTAGTGATTGAGTGGCTTGCTATGGTAATTATAAGTAGAGGTGGACAGAAGCGATGTTCTCTTGCTATAACTGCCAGTCAACAAACCAAGAACTTAAGTTCTTGGCTAAAAACTCAAGTCTGCTGAAGCAGATTAAAGAATACAGC
>JANMFC010000375.1:0-3137 GCA_031377675.1 Pseudanabaena sp. OTE_70b_metabat_355
CTCTCTTCAATTCTTCAATCAGATTCAGTAACAACTCTACTATAGAACGCATTCTTTTGTCCGCTATCTCTTGCGGCGCTATCTCTTCTAAAAGTTTCTCTATGACTGTCATGTCTTTTTCCTCTTCCGTTTTATTATACATTATTTACTTCCCTCTCTTTCCACCAGTTTTTGAGCGGATACTTGTTTTTCCTGTCTTTTCATTCACATAGTATTCGGTCTTGGTAATTAGCTGATACCCCACTGGTATCCCTATATCTTGATTGCTATACAGGCTTGTCAAAAAGTTGATCCCTTTTACTTGCCGATCTTTACTGTGGTCATAGTGCCAGCAGATTTGCTCGTTTTCGTCTGTATATGGTTTCTCCTCTATGCTGTCATCTATGATTAGTACGCCTTCTACGCTTTCGATTTCGCGTACATATGGTTTCACTTTTACCCAGAATTCGGCTGATGTTCTCGCTTTGTGCGCCAGCCATTGGGTCACTTCATCGTGATTTATGTCTCCTTCCAATAATCGAGCTAGTCCTGTAGCCGTAGTTGCCCCGAAAGAATTTATTAGGTAGTCGCTATAAGGATCTAAAATATTATTTTTCATGTTTTTATCCTTTTTGCCACTCTTACTTGCATTTTGACGAAGCAACTATTCTCAAATCTCTCTCCAGTATACTTTCTCAGCCTATTTTATCCCAGTCAAATCTCTCACTTTTCTATCTGCGTAACATGAGTTAGTACATCGCCGATACGATCATCATCACAAATAGCGCCTTTCGCTATGGTACTATCGATGCGATAGTTCGGGAATGGGAACTAGTGAAAGAAATATTATTAAGCTTTGAAGCCCCCAATGCAGTCGCAAATTATGCAGTCGCAAATTATAGTCATTAAAATTGGTACATCTAGCCTCACTCATCCCGAATCAGGCGATTTGCAGTTAGCCACGATCGCTAAATTAGTAGAAGCGATCGTGCATCTGCGGCGAGATGGTCATAGCGTCGTGTTAGTGTCTTCGGGGGCGGTGGGGATTGGCTGCGGTCGCTTAGGCTTAAAACAGCGCCCAAGCAAAATTTCTCAAAAACAAGCTGTAGCGGCGGTTGGACAAGGGCGCTTGATGCGAATTTATGATGATTTTTTTGGCTCGCTACAACAACCAGTCGCTCAAGTTCTATTAACCAGAGGCAACCTCATTCAGAGACAACATTACATGAATGTTCATGCCACCTTCCATGAGTTGTTGGAACTGGGGGTCGTACCGATTGTGAATGAGAATGACACAGTCGCGGTGGAAGAGTTGAAATTTGGTGATAATGATACCCTATCGGCTCTAGTGGCAAGCCTGATCGAAGCTGATTGGTTGTTTCTGTTAACCGATGTCGATCGCCTATATACCGATGATCCACGCCAGAATCCTGATGCAAAGCCCATCGAGTTTGTCGAATTTGAGGAGTTACAAGGACTAAGACAGGCGATTGGTGAGAAACAATCGTTAGGAACGCAGGGAGGCGGTACGCAATGGGGAACAGGCGGCATGACCACTAAGCTTGATGCAGCCAGCATTGCTTCAGCGGCTGGAGTGCGGACAGTGATTACTAGAGGCGCTTTTCCTGAACGTTTATCCGCGATTTTGAATGGTGAGAACTTTGGCACACAATTTGCCGCGCAACCAAAGACCGTCAATGCGCGTAAACGTTGGATTGCTTACGGTATGGTGACTCAGGGTAAATTATTTTTAGATGATGGTGCGGTGAATGCAGTCATTCTCCAAGGGCGATCGCTCTTGCCTGCGGGAATTATACAAGTAGAAGGGAAGTTTGAGTTGAATGAATCGGTGAGTTTGTGCGATCGCGATGGCAAGGAAATTGCTAGAGGAATTACGAATTACAGCAGCAGTGATATTGTGCGGATTCTTGGATATCAATCAGAAGATATTCCCCGTTTATTAGGTTTCGATGGTGAAGAAACAGTGATCCATCGGGATAATTTAGTGAGAATCACGAATTAAAAAACTTCACTTAAGAACTAGAAAGAGGCAAAATTAGACGGCTGAGAATGCGATTATCTTCTAGTTGATAGAGCGATAGTTCACCACCCGCTTCTATCATCAAATTTTGACAAATGGCAAGATGTAACCCTGGCGGTTGATCTAGTAACGAAGGTGATAGGGGATCGATCGCTCTACCTTGATGTAGCTCTTGCAATAAAGAGGCATCAACCTCACCATAATCAGTAATCGATAGTTCTAATAATTTTTCGTCAATCTGGCGACACCAAATATCAATGCGACCGCCTACTGATGATCGCCCACAGGCAAATAGTAATAACTCATTGAGAATCATTTCCATTTTGGCAATGTCACCACCGATCACGACATTAGCTTGATTATGAACCTGTGACCAAATCTGGCGCTGCTTAATTAAGGAATCAACCCGCTCGATCGCTCGTTTTAGCATTCCTGCGAGCGGCGCAGTCTCGTAATTAGGACGCAAGCGCCATTGTTCTTTGCGAATAATCTGCGGTAATGGCGATAACGCCCCCTGTAATTGCTTGAGTGAGCTTTGCATGGTGACATTGCTCAGTCCTCCCGCCCCATTTGCCCTCGCATCTGCATCTAGTAAGCGTTGGACACCAGTACTAACCGTGCGGTAGATATCTTCGAGGCGGCGGTGCTTGTACCAATTCAGGCGCTCTAGTTCTTGACGATTGTGTTTGAGATGATCGACGAGTAATAGGTGACGACGAGACCAAGATAGTTGATTTGCCAACATATTAAATGCTTGCAATTGGCGGTCAACCCAACGCCGCCCTACGCGATCGGCTACCAAAATCATTCCTGTCGGCTGGTGATCAGGAGTTGTGCGTAATGCAGTCACCAATAAATGTCCAAGAGCAGGAGCATTTAGCCAAGCCTTAGTCTGTTCTGGTAAGTCATGAATACTCAGAGGCAGAATTCCCTCACTTTGGATCGCCCACTGTGCAAGCGGATCTTCTTCGATCGCAAGTAGAGTTTCGCTAATAGTGAGCTGATATTCGTCACGACTGGCAAATACTGAAGCAATTTGTCCACCTTGCCGACCGGGGAGCCATACTACTAGTACCGCCAGAGGTGATTGTGTAACCTGAGCCATTAACTGTGTAGC
>JANMFC010000393.1:0-6194 GCA_031377675.1 Pseudanabaena sp. OTE_70b_metabat_355
AGTTGGTATGCAAGTACGGAGAATCTTGAGTACATCAAACACTATGAACTTGGGTTTCTGTTCGGCATTGAAAAAAATCGTTTAGTCTCCTTGACATCGGAGTCAGTTGCATATTCGCAGGTATCAAGTTGTGAAATTCCCCATACTGGAATACAGATGCATCTTAAGGGGGTTGGTACAGTCAAGGTGTTTAGGACGGTTTTCAAAAACGAGTTCCGTTACTACATCATGTACCGACCAGACCCTGACAAGATGGCTGCAATTACTCGTGATGAGTTTATTGACATTCATGATTTGCATTGGCAAATTGAGTGTTTTCATAGGGCTATTAAACAAGTTACCAATATTGAACGTTTCCACATTAGGCAGACTGTGGGGATTTCCAATCATATCTTTGCGGCTATTTCGGCATTTGTATTTTTGCAGTTGCACTGCATCAACGATTTGATTGCTAATTGCTACACACTTAGGCGCAATTTGTTTAATGATGTGATTCGTTCTTTTATTGTAGAAAATTTAGATAGTTGCCGCAATTATTTGCCTACACATCTTGCTCATTTTGTCAATGTGTAAGTTCTAAAGCCTTGTTTGTATGGTTTTATTCAACTCCTTCATATCGCCATGCCACAGGGTCGATCGCCTCACCATTGACATATAAACCCCAATGCAAATGTGGTCCTGTTACTGCACCCGTTGCCCCGATCGCCCCAATCGGTTGACCAGCAGTGACAAAATCACCTTCTTTGACATAGATTTGACTGAGATGTAAATATACACTGACCACGCCCTGACCATGATCCAGTCCCACCGTGTTGCCATGTAAACGGAACCCTTGAGCTACCGTCCCCACTACCCGCACATAGCCATTGGCAGGCGCAATCACAGGTGAGCCATAGCCTCCTGCATAGTCAATCCCACGATGGTAATAGTCCTCAGCGAATTCGCCATTGTAGTAGCGGCGAACCCCATATACAGTCGTAATCTCGCCGTCATTTGGTCTTAGAAATGCGCCTTGCCAAAGCTTTTGCGGCGTAACTAATTTTTTGAAAGCGGAAACCTTGTCCCATTCGTAATCCGTTGGCTCCGAACCGCCGCCTGTATTATCGATCCAAATACTCTGAGTGGGAAATTCGCGATCGCCTACGACCATCGGCAGAGTTTGCTGAAAACCTTCACCCGTCACAATCACCTGCTTCAGTCCCGTCTTATCGAGAGGAGTTGTGGGAATAAAGGCTCGCCAACGATTGGGAGACATCGGAAAAACTGGGAACTGCTTACGATCTACCGATACTGTTGGCGCGATCGCGGAAGCTTGACTTGTGGCAATCCATACGGATACCGTATCGCCTAGTTTTGGTGCATTGGGTTTGAGCATCGCTTGTAATGCGTGCGCCCTGCCGACAGTAAAAATCATGGAGGCGATCGCTGACAGTAAACTCAGACCGACTAATAAGGGTAGTTTGAGAGATGCTTGAAAAGACTGTTTGGGAGGACGAACAAACATAGGTATTTCTGATAAGGCGTTATGTTTTGATCATAGAGCCAAAGCTTTAGTAATTTTGTAGCCAAATAGCCACGCTTAATCTTAATCCTTTCGTAGTGAAGAAATAGCGGGCGCTGCTTCGCAGCGCCCGCTATTTCTTCGCTTTCTTAATGTTTTTTGCCGATGATCCCAAAGAAATTGCTAAAAAATTACAAACAATCGCACTGCATTTTGGGAATTAGATGCAATATAGATAATACATAGCAATTTTTCTACCGCTTAAGAATGAGCGATTAGCTCCTATTGACTCAGATCCCCTGATTCAGATTCACTGGTTCAGATTAATTTCGCAGGAGCAGAAAGATAGGGAAACCTAAATCATGAGAAAAAACAACTTAATTTCCATAGTCGTCATTATTGGGCTAATTGTTGCCGCTAGCATCTGGTACGGTCGCAACAATGGATTGCTACCTGTAGCCGCAGGTGATGAAGCGTTATTGTATGACGGGCTGTTCAATACGATCTTGGCGATCGCCGCAGGATTTTTTCTTGTCGTTGAAGGAGTCTTAATTTACTCGATTATCAAGTTTCGTCGCCGTAAAGGTGATGACACCGATGGTCCCGCCATCCACGAAAATCTTACCCTCGAAATTGCTTGGACAGCGATCCCCACTGTGATTGTGATGTGGGTAGCAATCTATAGCTTTGATGTGTACACTGCCATGCAGGGTACGCAAGACATGAGCGGCATGGCTCACGGCGGAATGCATCAAACAGTCGCTAGAACCGAGAGAGGCGGAAGCCCCATCGCCAAGGCAACGATCGCCTCCGCTAATACTGACGGTACGCTGATGGCTGGTACGCTGCCTGCGGGTACTGGTGATGTCGTGGCAATCAATGTTAGCGGAATGCAGTTTGCATGGATTTTTAACTATACCGATGAGATTGCGACTGCCGAACTCCATGTTCCTGTTGGTAAAAAAGTCCGCTTGAACATGAATGCGGTTGATGTGCTTCATGCTTTCTGGGTTCCGCAGTTACGCATCAAACAGGATTTGATCCCAGGTCGCGAAACTTACTTGGAATTTACTCCTCGCGTGGTCGGCGAATACCCGATCGTCTGCGCCGAGTTATGTGGGTCTTATCACGGTGGTATGCGTACCACGATGGTCATTGATACCCCAGAAGACTATGCAACATGGTTAAAAGAGCAGCAAGAAATAGCGAGTAATGATCCCGAAGCGATCGTCGCTTCTCGTCCTGTAACGACATCAGTAATGCAGATGTCTGAGCAAGAATACCTTGCTGGTAAAGTTGCTCAAGCTGGGGGCGATATGCACATGATGCATATCAAGTAGTCCAGAAAAAAGTTTAAAAATGATGCGAAGCGTTATTTTTAAACTTTTTTCTGGTTTTGGTTTTAGCGCAAAATAGAAAATTATCACCAATTACTAATTACCAAATGACCCAAACTCTCACGCCAACTCAAAGTTCGGGCGCTATGGACGCAGAACCGCAAAAAACGCTTTGGTGGGAATTTTTCACCTTTAGTGTTGATCATAAAATCATCGGGATTCAGTATCTCGTCACTTCGTTTGTTTTTTATTTAGTGGGTGGATTACTTGCTTCTATCGTCCGTGCGGAACTAGCTACCCCTGATGCCGATTTAGTTGATCCCGCTTTTTACAACAGCCTGTTTACGATGCATGGCACGGTAATGATCTTTTTATGGATCGTGCCTGCGGTAACGGGAGGGTTTGGCAACTATCTAGTGCCACTGATGATCGGGGCGCGAGATATGGCTTTCCCTCGTTTAAATGCGATCGCTTTTTGGTTGACCATTCCTGCGGGGATGTTGCTGATGAGCAGCTTCTTTTTTGGACCCGCTTCCACAGGTTGGACGGCCTATCCTCCTCTAAGCATTTTGACGAACGAACGTCTCGGTCAAATAGTTTGGATTGGCAGCATTCTTTTAGTGGGAACTTCCTCGATCTTGGCGGCGGTAAATTTCATCGTCACTATTTGGTCGATGCGGATGCCTGGCATGGATCTGTTCAGTATGCCGTTATTTTGTTGGGCGATGATGGCAACCTCGGTTCTCGCCCTATTGGCAACTCCTGTATTAGCAGGAGCAATGGTGTTACTGGGTTTTGATTTATTGATCGGCACAAACTTTTTTAATCCCACAGGCGGCGGCGATCCCGTTGTTTATCAGCACTTATTCTGGTTCTATTCTCACCCAGCCGTTTATGTGATGATTCTGCCCGTATTCGGAATCATTTCTGAAGTTCTGCCTCCCCATAGCCGTAAGCCAATTTTTGGTTATAAGGCGATCGCCTATTCCAGCATGATGATTTGTGCTTTAGGTTTATTTGTGTGGGCGCACCACATGTTTACCAGTGGCACACCTGATTGGTTGCGCGTATTCTTTATGGTCGCAACTTTGTTAGTCGCCGTACCAACGGGGATCAAGGTATTTAGCTGGGTTGCCACACTTTGGGGCGGCAAATTGCGCTTAGAAAGTCCTTTGCTATTTGCGATGGGCTTTATCTCCACATTCTTGATCGGTGGTTTGAGCGGCGTAATGCTCGGCTCGGCTCCGATTGACATCCATGTTCACGATACTTATTTCGTAGTCGCTCACTTCCATTACGTCTTATTTGGTGGCAGTGTGTTCGGCATTTATGCAGGGCTTTATCATTGGTTTCCGAAAATGACGGGACGGATGTTGAATGAGTTTTGGGGCAAAGTGCATTTTGTCCTCACCTTTATCGGAATGCATTTAACCTTCGGACCAATGCATATTCTTGGTTTACAAGGTATGCCGCGCCGTGTCGCTCAATATGATCCCCAATTTGCACCGATTAATGTGATCTGCACCATTGGCGCATTCGTGCTGGCGATTTCCACAGTTCCCTTTGTGATCAATGCTGTGTACAGTTGGTTTAAGGGTGAACAGGCTCCCGATAATCCTTGGGATGCGCTGACCCTAGAATGGACAACTTCTTCGCCACCAATTCCTCACAACTGGGTTAATGATCCTGTCTTGACTACAGGGCCCTATGACTACGGTGAAGAATATCGAGAAGCTCGCCAAGAAGCGGCGATCGCCTCTCAATCCGCAGCTTAATCTTAAATTTTTCTAAAGACAAGGGGCTTAAGCCCCTTGTCTGCAATCTTATCCCTTTATCCAAACATTAATCTATGCAAGGATCGATCGCTCCAGTTACTGCTCCAACTTCCGAAGAAGCACTTCATGGTCATAGCGCCGAAGCAGGACATGCTGAACATCCAGACTTACGGGTTTTCGGCTTAATTGTCTTTCTGGTTTCCGAAGGAATGCTGTTTTTCGGATTGTTTGCCGCCTATTTGACCTTTCGCTCCGTCGCTACTGCTTGGCCCCCTGAAGGCACACCCGAACTAGAACTGCTATTACCAGGAATTAATACAATTATTCTCGTATCCAGTAGTTTTGTGATTCACCAAGCTGATGATGCGATCAAAGCCAACAAAGTTAAAGCTGCCCAACTATGGTTTCTTGCGACTTTTATTATGGGTGCAGTCTTCATTGCAGGACAGATTTATGAATATCAGCATTTAGAATTTGGGTTAACCACGAACCTATTTGCTAGCACTTTTTATGTCCTAACTGGTTTTCATGGCTTGCACGTCATTATCGGTCTGTCGCTCATTGCATCGGTGTTAGTGCGATCGCTTAAAGCGGGACATTACAGCAGCACCAGTCACTTTGGCATCGAAGCCGCCTCAATATACTGGCACTTTGTCGATATTGTCTGGATTGTCTTGTTTTTACTTTTGTATATCCTATAAAAAAGGGACGACGCAATGCGCCGCCCCCCATATTCAAAAGAGTAGCCGTGCAAAGCACGGCTACTCTTTTTTTGTAAGTTATTTTTCGATTTTAAAAGAAGTAATAAAGCGATCGACATCCGCCGTAGCGAATCTTTCTTTAGCCCCTAATACAAACACTTGATACAGTCGTTTGTCTGCTAAACAAAAACGACCTTTCATCGATACATCAGTCGTTTGCACCTTACCACCCGCTTCAAAATCACGACAAGGAACATCGCCAAGCATATACTCTTTTTCTGACTTGATTTCGCCCTTCAGATTAGACACAGAACCTTTAACCGAATCGGCTAACCCTTTTTGAATATCAGCAGGATCGGCGACCTTATTTGGGAAATCGGCATAGCCCACAAAATACCCCGAATCACCAGCCTCAGCAATCACCATATTTAGCTTGATCGTTCCCACATCAGTAGTTTGATCTTGGGACTGTTCCTGTGGCTTACTAGGTACTTGAATCGTAAATTTCCCTGCTGCCGATTTGTACTCTTGCCAGCTTGCAGCACTGTCCGTTGGTGTTTTTGCGTCGGACTTAGTTGTACTTGCAGGCGATGGAGATGGTGTTGCTGTCGGTGAGGCAGCAGTAGTGGGCGTAGATGGTTTATCTGTGGGCTTTTCAGTTACAGGTGTAGATGGGGTGCAAGCACTGACTGCAAATAAGGCTAAACCAGCGACAAGGGAAATATACTTTTTCATTTCTATTTCTAAGATATGAGTTTCAGTTAAACGATAAGCATGAAGCTTGATAGCTACTATAGCAATCACCAGCTAAATTACAACACAAAACTTACCTACTCCCTTCCCAGTGAAGAATTAGAGGTTGCGGCGCGAAGCGCCGCAA
>JANMFC010000399.1:0-3776 GCA_031377675.1 Pseudanabaena sp. OTE_70b_metabat_355
CTCCTCGTGGCGATCGGTAGCGGCGACACATGGCAAGGAGAAGCGACAATTCCCCAACAATTTAGAGACATGAATGCACCAACGATCCTATTTCAAGTAGTAGATACGGGCATTGGTATCGCCGCCAAAGATTTGCCAATGCTCTTCCAGCCTTTTGTACAGGTCGATAGTGCCCTTAACCGACAGTATGAAGGCACGGGTTTAGGACTCGCCCTAGTTAAGCAGATTGTGGAACTGCATGGCGGTCAAGTCATGGCTGAGAGCGAACTTGGACAAGGTAGTTACTTTACAGTTGCCCTACCCTATGAAATGTCAGCATCTAATGCGATCGCCTCTGTCCCATCTTCTACAACCTCACCATCACTGGACATAGCGCCTGACAATGCACCACTTATTTTATTAGCAGAAGACAACGAAGCAAATATCGAAACCTTCAGTTCCTATCTCACCGCCGTCAATTACCGCGTCATCGTTGCTCGAAATGGAATAGAAGCGATCGCTCAAGCCAAAGCCAATCTGCCCGATATCATCCTTATGGATATTCAAATGCCCACTATGGATGGATTAGAGGCAATTAAACAAATCCGCTTCGATCCCAACTTGGTTAACATTCCCATCATCGCGCTCACGGCTCTGGCGATGGAAGGCGATCAGGAGAAATGTCTGGCGGCGGGAGCCAATGAATATCTAGCCAAGCCTGTTCGCTTGCGGACACTATCAAGTACAATTCAAGAACTATTGCGATCGCTTAAATAATCATGCAGAAACCTGAAATCCCAACAAACGAAAGCGATCGCTTAGTAGCACTAGATCGATACAAAATTCTTGATACCTTGCCAGAGCAGGTATACGACGACTTGACGCAACTTGCGGCGGATATATGTGGAACCCCGATCGCCCTAATCTCATTAGTTGACAAAGATCGTCAGTGGTTTAAGTCCCGCGTTGGCCTTGACGCAACCGAAACACCTCGCGATATTTCTTTTTGTGGTCATGCGGTTGCGGAAAGTGCGATTTTAAATGTTCCTGATGCCAGCCTCGATTCTCGATTTGCTGACAATCCACTGGTCGCAAAAGATCCGAATATTCGTTTTTACGCTGGAGTGCCTTTAATTACTGATGATAATTTTGCTTTAGGAACGCTATGTGTGATTGATCGCCAACCTCACGATCTTACCGAGCAACAAATCAGACAACTAGAAGCATTGAGTCGGCTGGTCATCAGTCAACTTGAGCTAAGGCTCAAGGAAGAGTCATTGCGGATTTTAGCATCTGTGGTCGAATCCTCCGTTGACGCAATTATCACTAAGACTTTAGAAGGGATTATCACCAGTTGGAATCCTGCCTCTGAGAGATTATTTGGCTACTCAGAGGCTGAAGCGATCGGGCAACATATTTCTATGCTTTTTCCCCCTGACCGCTTGGATGAGGAACCTCAGATTTTGGCGCGTATCATGCGAGGAGAGCAGGTAGAACATTTTGAAACTGTCCGTACCAGCAAAGAAGGTAAACGCATCGAAGTCTCGGCAACTATCTCGCCTTTAATGAACGACGCGGGAAAGATGGTCGGAATTTCTAAAATTGTGCGCGATGTTAGCGATCGCAAACAGGCTGAATTGCAACTACAGAATACAACCGAGCGATTAGCTTTAGCGCTTAAATCTGGGGCGATCGGTTACTGGGAATGGGATATTCAGCAGAATATTCTTGTTTGGGATGATCGGATGTATGAACTGTATGGAAACTTAGAAGAAACTTATTCCCATCTGTCTTATGAAATTTGGTCTGACTCAATACATCCAGACGATCGTGATGTTACTGAATCTATGCTCCAACAAGCTGTCTTAGGTCAGGCAAAATACGATTGTGAGTTTCGTGTTGTGCATCCTGATGGCAGCATTCACTTCATTAAAGCCTATGGAAGAGTTAAGCGAGATAGTCAAGGTAAAGCTGAAAGTATGATTGGGGTTAACTTTGATATTACTGATCGCAAACAAGCTGAGCAAAATATTCTCCAACAAGCAAATCGAGAAACCCTATTACGAGTAATTACTCAGCGTATCCGTCAATCCCTTGATCTCTCAATAATTTTTGATGTCGCTTGTCAAGAAATTCAGCAATTGCTGCAATGCGATCGCGTCGGTATTTTCAAGTTCTATCCTGAATCCAATTTTAATGATGGTGAATTTGTCGCCGAATCCGTTGTCGATGGATTTAGTTCAGCAATGGCAGTTCCCATTCACGACCATTGCTTTGGCGAAGACTATGCCGCCGCCTATGTCCAAGGTGCAATGCAGGTCGTGAATGATATAGATAATGCTGGTCTATCGGACTGTCATCGCGATATCTTGGCTCAATTTCAGGTACGGGCAAATCTGTTGATTCCATTACTATGTGGCAACAACCTATGGGGCTTAATGTGCATCCATCAATGCGCTCATACTCGCCAATGGCAAGAGGATGAGATTAATCTGATTCAAGAAATTGCTAGTCAATTAGCGATCGCTATTCAACAAGCCAGTCTCTATGAGCAACTTCAAGAGGAACTATTAATACGTCAGCAATCTCAATCGAAAATATCGCAGCAATTGCGAGAACAGCAAACCTTAGCGACAATCACCAATAAAATTCGCGAATCACTTAGTATCAAAGAGATTCTGGCAGTGGTGACTCAACAGGTTAGAGATGTGCTGTCTAGCGATCGCGTGATTGCCTTTCAACTATTTGATAATGGTAACAGCCAAATTGTTGAAGAATCTGTACATAGTAACTTTCCCAATCTCAAAGATCTTAATTGGGAAGACGAAGTTTGGTCACAGGAAATTCTCGATTGCTATTGGCAAGGCAAGCCTCGCATTGTTCCCGATGTGATGAATGACATTTGGACAGATTGCCTAGTGGAATACTCGATCGAAGGTCAGATCAAGTCCAAAATTGTCGCGCCAATTCTCCTAGAGTCGCACATTAGCGAAAATCATCGCTGGGTAGCAACGGACGGATCTAAAAAGCTATGGGGTGTTTTGGTAGTCCATGCCTGTGCAGAACCGCGAGAATGGCAAGATTCAGAAGCTCAACTGCTCCAACAAATTGCCAATCAATTAGCGATCGCCATTCAGCAAGCTAGTCTATACGAGCAATCTCTACAAGAAATTGCGGAACGTAAACAAGCCGAGCAACAATTGACGGAAACCAACCAACAACTCGCCCGTGCAACCAGACTCAAAGATGAGTTTCTTGCCAATATGAGCCACGAACTGCGGACACCGCTCAATTCGATTTTGGGAATGAATGAAGCTCTACAGGACGAAGTATTTGGCAAAATTAACGAGCGCCAGCTTAAATCATTGCAAACCATTGAGAAAAGCAGTACGCATCTGTTGACCTTGATTAATGACATTCTCGATGTTGCCAAAATTGAGTCTGGACAAATCACGCTAGAGCTAACACCGACAGATCTTGACAGCCTTTGCAAGTCGAGCTTAGCATTTATCAAGCAGCAAGCATTAACAAAGCGAATTCAATTAATAGATAGAATTCCTAATTATTTGCCAGAAATAATGCTAGATGAAATGCGGATTCGACAAGTCTTAATCAATCTGCTCAATAATGCTGTTAAATTCACTCTAGAAGGAGGAACAATCACTTTAGAAGTATCGCAAGTTCAACTTGAAAGTAGTCCAACTAATCTAACGCCTCTAAATTACATAAAGATCGCTGTGATTGATACGGGAATAGGCATCTCGGCAGAGAACATCCAAAAACTCTTTCAACCATTT
>JANMFC010000417.1:0-4571 GCA_031377675.1 Pseudanabaena sp. OTE_70b_metabat_355
AGAGGTGACACAGGATTTTCAAGATGGTGTGGATGAATATCTAGAGTTCTGCACTGAAGTCGGTAAAACCCCTGATAAACCTTATTCGGGTAAACTACCCTTTCGCACAACACCTGATCACCATAAGTTGATCCACATAGCTGCTACTAAAGTTGGTAAAAGCATAAATGCGTGGATGGATGAAGTCTTAACTCAAGAAGCTAAGCAAATAATCAACATTAATTAAGCACTCGGCTGAATCGTAATACTGCCGCGCATACCTGCTTCAGCGTGACCCGCGATCGCACAGTGCAATTCGTAAGTACCAGATTTTATTGGTACAAAAGTCCATTCGGCGGTTGTATTTGGGCGTAATTCTAGTTCACGAATATTGCCTTTAATTTCGACATTGCCAGCGACGACATTTTGTGTCCAGATGGCATCGGCAAAATCTTTGCTGGTGAAATAATGCTTGACACTGCTGGAATTGCTTAGTGATAACTTATAACGTTTGCCAGATTCAAAGGTGAAGCGATCGGGACTAAACTTGAGTTCGTTACTGTCATTACTGAGGCTGACTTGAACGGCGATCGCCTGTTGTTTGGTGAAATCTATTGATCCAATTTTAGTGGGGTTGGCGGGTGAAGCGATCGCTAAATTCGGAGCAATCAGTACACAGCAAGTTGTGAATATTGCCATTATCAAACTTCTTAAGATACAGCGCATAAATAACCTCATGTTTTTACTTAATTAAAAAAGGGCGCTTTGCGCCCTTTTTTAGATCTATGCCATGACCATACCGCCATCGACATTAAACACTTGTCCCGTAATGTAAGCCGCCGCAGGATCTGCCGCGAGAAATCTCACCATACCCGCGATTTCTTCGGGTTGACCATAGCGACCAAGGGGAATAAATTTCAAAATTTCTTCAGTATTCTTGAGATCGGCGGTCATGTCTGTCGCAATAAATCCAGGGGCTACAGCATTGACGGTAATCCCGCGACTAGCCAGTTCCTTTGCCACGGTTTTTGTGAAACCAACCACGCCAGCTTTAGCGGCACTGTAGTTTCCTTGTCCCGCATTACCCATCAGTCCCGAAACCGAGGCGATATTGATAATCCGTCCCGATTTTTGTTTGAGCATGATTTTGGCGATCGCACGGCTAGTCAAAAATACGCCCGTCAAGTTGAGGTCGATCACCGATTGCCAATCCTCAAGCTTCATGCGTAGCAACAATGTGTCGCGGGTAATTCCAGCATTGTTCACTAAAATATCCACGCGACCCCATTTGTCGATCGCCGATTTGATCAAGCTATCCACCTCAGCTTCTTTGGAGACATCGGCAGGAACAGCGATCGCTTCGCTGCCATTACCGAGACTATTAATTTCGGCAACCACTGCTTCGGCGGCACTAGCCGAACTCGCATAGTTGACGACAACCTTTGCACCTTCACTAGCAAGAGCGACGGCGATCGCCCGTCCAATACCTCTGGATGCACCTGTGACAATGGCGACTTGATTTTCTAAAAATCCCATGTTTATTTTAAAAACTCCATAATTTATTTTTGATAGTTTATAACCACATTCTTAAGTTTAGTTCTTGATTAGCAGAAGCATTAGCAATTTGTGTAATCTCGAAATGATTAGTGATTGGTTCTTGCAAAACGACTTCAACCGTTTTTAATAAATCGTGCTGAAAAATGGTAAGCGCGATCGCATCACCCGCCGCAAAATCTCGCAAGCGATCACTAAAGGTTTCGACTGTAACCCGAATACCAGCGATCGCGAGGAGCAGATCGCCCGCACTAATTCCTGCTTTTTGAGCAGGGGAACCAAACTCAACTTTCTCAATTTCGGCAATCCCATTTTTAGATTTGAGAGTCATGCCGATAAAGGGAATGTCCTGACGGGCGGTGCGTAACTCTAGCCCAAAGGGTTCGAGATAGTAATTATAGTCAAGTTCTTTAGTGCCGTAGAGATAATCATTCCAGAACTTGGACAGGTCAACTCCTGCGACAGATTCGATGACTTCATGAAGTTCATCTTCACTAAATCCAGTTTCACTTTTACCGAAACGTTCCCACATAATCTGCATAACTCGATCAAGCGATCGCAGGTTATTTGTTTGAGAACGAATCAATAAATCTAGCAACATTGAGACTAACTCACCTTTGAGATAGTAGGAAATCTGGTTGTTGTGCGTATTTGCATCAGGGCGATAGAGCTTGATCCATGTGTCAAAACTCGATTCATAGAGCGACTGCACATTGCGTCCAAAAGTAGTTTGCAGACGGGTGATGCTTTTATTGACTAGTTTGAGATAATGCGGGGCTTTGTACAGCCCCGCCCGAAGTGGAAAGATTTGGTCATAATAGCTGGTAGTTCCTTCACTAAACCAGAGAGAACCTGTGTAATTCTCATTGTCATAATCAAAGTTTTCCAGCGCTTGAGGACGAATCCGTTTCACATTCCATGTATGGAAAAACTCATGGGCAACGAGATTGATAAATTGAAGATAACTTTCTTCTTTGCGAAAGCCTAAACGGTTGTAAAGCAGAACCGTACAGTCTTTATGTTCTAATCCGCCAAATCCATTACCTGCATGGAGGATAAAGTCATAATGCTTGTATGGCAATCCCCCAAACATTTCCGCTTCTACCGCCACGATCGCTGCCGTATCTTTGACAATGCGCTGCATATCTGCATTATGTTGTCCCCAAACTACGAAACTATGGGGTTTATCCAGAACCTTAAATTCATAGCGATCGTGAATTCCGATCTCAAAGGGACTATCAACTAAGGTGTCAAAATCTTTGGCATAGAAAGTATTCGGTTTATTCCCAATTGGTAAAGCCGTAGCAATTTTCCAGTTTTCTCTAAGATTGGCGATCTCAACCTGATAGGGCTGTTGCTGATGATTAACAACGTACATAAACACCGCCGCACCCGTAAAAAAGGCATGGCTGCTATCAATGTGATTAGTCCGAACCGTTAACTCATTACAGAAAATGCGATAGCAAATTTTAATTGATGCATTATTCTCAAGATTTATCCGCCAATGATTTTTACCAATTTTTTGCCATGTAAGATATTGCCCTTCTTCCACGATCGCTTCAAAATCCTGCAAATGTTTAGCATATTCGCGCACTAAATACGATCCAGGTGTCCAGACAGGTAATTTTAAATCAATAAATTCCCCATGCTCGACTATGCTCCAATCAGCGATCGCTAACTCCACCTCCAATAGATGATTTTCAGGCTCAGGAATTGATATTTGGTAAGTAAATTTATTGTTGTGTAAAGGGATAGGTACGTTAGACATAGTTAAGCTGGTTCCTGTTGACATTCGCTTTGACATTCGCTACAAAGCCCGAAAAATTCGAGAGTGTGATAATAAATTTGAAAACTATGGGTTTTCGCGAGTTGACTACCGAGATCGTGGATAGGACAGCAATCAATCGGCAAAGACTTACCACAGTTAAGACAGTTGAGATGGTGTTTGTCCGCAGGCATAACGCTATAGACGGTTTCGCCATTTGGCAAGGTTAGCGCTTTAATTAAACCCTGCAATTTTAAGGTTTCTAGCGATCGATAAACTGTCGCTAATCCCACACTTTTTTCACTATTGCGTAACTCCGCATGAATAGTTTGTGCAGAGATCGCATGATCGTGAGCACGATCATGCACGTGAAGAAGTTCGAGGACTCGCTCTTGACTGCTAGTGAGTTTTTCTTTCATGACTTCCAATATTACCGAAAATGCTAGCGGCAAAAGGCTTGAATGATTAGATCTTACAGCGCTTTGCAAGCAAAGACTCGGAATCTTTATCATCAAAACGACTATATTTAAAATCCATCTACTTTATTTTTCAATAAACTAACTAACTCCTGAAAATCAGCAGGTTGTTGTTCAAGGGGCAATCTCGTTAATTCTTTAGCAATAATCTTATTTTTTTCTTTTCCTGTAACAAACTGACCTTGTAGACTTTTAACTTCAAAATACTGATTAGCGATCGCCCGAAAGATCTCCTTACCAGACATCCGCTCAAGCCAAGATCCCGAACCATATTGGAGAGGTCTTGTCCCACCACTTAATTCTTCAATAAACTCCAGATATCGCTGATTAACTGCATCTTTTTCTAAAACAGTAGTAACTGACATTTTTCTATCATCTATAGCCAACGCAAGCCTCTCTAGTTTAAGTTTCCCTGCATTTTGATCTCTAAACTCATCTCGATTTTTAAAGTGTGGAACAGATAATGGCTTTTGCAGGTATCCGCTCAAAAACTGGTGGAAAGAGAGGGAAGTAAATAGTGTATAATAAAACGGAAGAGGAAAAAGACATGACAGTCATAGAGAAACTTTTAGAAGATAGGACTTACGCAGAGGGGTAAAAATATATAAAAATGCAGAAGGATTGGAGAGAAAGCAATGGCAAAAAAGTTTGCAACGCTAGATTATTGTCAGTACCTGCTAAGTAGTCAGATAAACTACACAATTACCAACTTAGCAGACCATGTAGAAGAACACAGCCATGACCAGATTAACCGACACCTAAAAACACAGAAATTAACACCTAGATTGCTGTGGAAA
>JANMFC010000472.1:0-3033 GCA_031377675.1 Pseudanabaena sp. OTE_70b_metabat_355
GTCGATTCGTCTTTTTCATGTTTAATGGTGAGAATTCTTTCTAAACTATTGCGAGTTCTGTCAAAACGTGATAGAACAAAATAGTGAGTTTATTCCATCATAAGCAAAAGTATGAGGAAACAAACTAATCAAATCAATTAATCCCTATCAAATTTTGGTTTCCATAATATGAGTATAGATCTATCTGTAAGTCTACAGCCAGACGGTTTTGGCGCGACCTTACAAGCTCTGCAAAGCCATTTACAAGGTTTCCTCGCGGAATACGAAGATAAAGTTGCTCAAGCTCGCGCTCAACTTGCCCATGTTGAAGCATTGCTAGGAAGCTTACCTGCTGAAGCCCCTAAAGCTAAGTCCAAAAAGAAAGAAGTTATTGCTCCCGTTGTTGCCCCCGTTGTTACTCCGATTGTCGTTCCTGAAATTCCTGCTGCAATTGTTGTTCCTGTAGTTGCTGAAGTTCCCACTGCCCCAAAGAAGGGTCGTCCTAAATCAGTTTCTCCTGCTCCTTTGCCAGCCCCTGTTGCCACACCTGCTAAAGGTCGAGGTCGTGGTCATCGCCGTGGCTCTCTCTCGATGCGTCCTTCCTATGAAGGGCTTACTCTTACAGAAGCGATTCACAAGATTTTGACTGAGCGTGAAGGTCAAGCGGTTAATGCTGATGATGTGGTAAATATCCTTTACGGAAATCTCGAAGAAACTGACTTCCGCGTTGCTAAAGAGCGTGTCACTAAAAATCTTTCCAAAGGTAAGGGTGAAAAGAAATGGAGTCGTGTGCCGACTCAGCTTGGATACTACACTATTTCCCTTGAAGATTTGAAATCGATTCCTACCTCAACCATCAAAAGAGGTCGTGGTGCGTCTAAAGCTGTCAGCGTAGCTCCTGTTGTTGAGAAAGTGGCTAAGGTTGCTAAAGCTCCTAAAGTAGCTAAGGTAGCTAAGGCTCCTAAAGCTTTAGTTGCTTCTCCTAAAGCGACCAAAGCCTCGAAAAAGGCTGAACTTTCGACAACGACTCAACCCAAAAAGTCGGGTCGGATGAGTTCCCTTGTGATGCGTCCTTTGTATCAGGGCAATACTCTAACCGATGCGATCGAGAAGGTTTTGCAAGAGCGTAAGGGTGAATTTGTCAATGCTGATAGTGTTGTCAAGGCTCTATACGGCGATCTCTCGGTTGAGAATTTCCGTCAAGCTAAGGATCGGGTCACCAAGAATTTGTCTAAAGGTAAACTTGATGGTAAGTGGGAGAGAGTTCCTAATCAGCTAGGTTATTACACCTTATCGATGTCGGCAGTTAAAGCTTAGACTTTGATTTAGAAATCATGAGCAAGGGGTTAGACCTCCTTGTCTCCTCAAAAATAAAGACTTGTCATGCGAGTCTTTATTTTTTTACTTGTGTTCTGTGTATTGATGATTTAAAATAACAAAGTTGGAGAGATGGCAGAGTGGTCGAATGCGTTCGACTTGAAATCGAATGTTGTGAAAGCAACCGAGGGTTCGAATCCCTCTCTCTCCGTAGATGTTAACAAAAATAAAAAAGGCTGCCGAATGGCTGCCTTTTTTATTTTTGTCGATCGCCTATTTGAGCGTCACTTTTTCTTCGGCGATCGGAATTAACACTTCAGCCTCCTGTGCCGATTGGAGGGACTGGTGACTCGCTTTTGCCTCTGTTTTTGGATCGTGAGGGTAATTTGATTTGCGCCAATCATTAAACTTATCCTTGCCCCAACGAAAGGCGATCGGACTAGCAAACCAGAATAATACTGCACCTAAAATAATTGAACTAGCCTTGACCACTCCAGATACCAGTGTTTCCAATGGGATTAACGTCCCTGCATAGTAAGCGACACCCGTAGTCACCGCTCCCCAAACCAATGCACCTGTAGCATTGAAGAATAAAAATCTGGGGTAAGGCATTCCCGTTAAACCCGCCATTGGTCCCGCAAAAATGCGTAAGATGGCAATGAAGCGCCCAAAAAAGACTGCCCTCTCTGCACTACCGCGAAATTTTTCACGAGTGATCGCAATCTCATCAGTAGGCATCCGAAATAACTGACCGATCTTTTCTAGTGCAGGTAAACCACCCCAGCGTCCTAGCCAATATCCCGCACTATCTCCTAAAATCGCTCCTAAAACCGCAGATAACAAAACCAGTGGGTATGTCAATTCGCCATTACCTGCTAAAAATCCACCGACTAAGGTGATTGTTTCACCTGGTAGAGGGATACCTGCATTTTCGAGCATGATGCCGAAAAAGATGATCCAGTAGCCGTACTGTTGTATCCATGTTTGAATTGTGTCTAGCGAAAAGAACTCAAAATGCATGAGTTATCACTCAAATTTTAATTGTGAAAAGTGTTAATTTTTGTATCATTATACAACGCTTGACGCTGTAAGAAATCCTGAGAAAAGTTTAAAAGTGCTGCAAAGCAGGACTTTTAAACTTTTCTCAGATTACAAATTAATAGAAATCGCGTTGACAGGACAAGCAGTAATACATTGTTCGCAAACAACACAACGCGATCGCAAAAAGTTTAGCTGAAAAGTTTTGGGGTCAAGGGTCAGGGCTTCGGTAGGGCATACCCCTGTACATAAGCCACAATCAACACAGGCGGTATCATCGATAACAATTTCTCGCCCATGTAATGAAACCTCGATATCTTGCGATCGCATCCAGTCCATCGCTTCTTCGAGTTGGTCAATATCACCCGATAGCTCCAGCACCATCTTGCCAACTTTATTGGGGGCAACTTGAGCGCGGATGATATTGGCGGCAATATTAAAATCTTTGGCAAGCCGATAGGTGATCGGAATGCTAATTGATCGCTTGGGAAAGGTAAGATTAACTCTTTTTTTCATGTTTTTTGCTTTTTGAGAGTTCCCGCCCTAAATAAACCCGCATAAAGTAAAGGCAGCGCGGCTAACTTTACTTTATGCGAAAACAGACAAAAGCTGATAGACTTGCGAAGACTTTTTTGCTTATAGCAGATAGAGACATGGGCAAAATATTTATTTCCGCAGGTCACGGCAGTGTTGAGGGTT
>JANMFC010000477.1:0-3189 GCA_031377675.1 Pseudanabaena sp. OTE_70b_metabat_355
CCTTAATTTTGTCAGCGCAATTTCTGCACCGCTCAAGCAAAATAATATTCCTATTGGTACGGTTTTCTTTTCGGGCGGCAATCGCAATGAGTCAGGTAAATTTGACCCCAAAATGCAACCTTGGGATCGTTTCCCTGCTCATATGGAACGTCATCCGATGACCTATGCGCTTTGCAGTGATGGTAAATGTGTTGCCGATCAAGTTACGGAAGTTGTCCGTCAATCCGCACCTGAAACTTTAGTTTGTCCAGTTTTAGCAGGGACATGGGGACAAAGTTTTGATGGACATCCTAGCTTTGAAAAACAGATGCAAGCGATCCGTGCCAAAGAGGCACAAATTAATTGCATCAGTCATTTTGTGTATTCATGGCTAGAACCCGAAAGCGATCGGCTCCGCAAGTTTGGTAAGGCTACAGGTTTAGAAAATGCCACGGTTCCCAACTAAACAAAAAGGGGGTAGCGTAAATAGCCGCCTCTTTTTTACCCACAAATTTTTTCATTTTTTTCAAAAATCTCAATACGAACTTGTTCTAAAAAGACTTTGGCTAGCCTTTGCCAGCTAGCATTTTCTCTGGGATATGTTTTAGGCGTACAAACGTATGCTTCTGGAACTAGCCCTTCATAATTTCCTCCCAACTTGCGATCAAACAGAGCGATCGTTTTTTTTAGTTGCTCAATAGCATCTTTGCGATTTTCCCTCATACTTCTTGGTTTTATACTTGTCGCGTTCAATTTAAGTTCAACAAAACAAAAATTGTTCTCATCAAAAACCGCAAAATCACATCGTTTTTCACCTGTCTCCAATAATTGCATTAAGCACGCATCAGTTCCGTCAATCGCTATAAATCCAACAGTTTGAGCATTTTTTATATTAAATAATTTTGTAATATCAAAATTTGTTTGGATAGTGTTTATTCCATTGTGGCAAATTATAAAAGTATTATCGTTAAGGTTTTGGGCAACTACGATAAAAGACCGTTTATCTTCAATGTCAATTATTGAAAACTCATCGCGAATTTCTATTTCTAATATTTCATTTAATCTGTCAAAACTGTTTAATAAATGCTCTTTAAACCTTTCAAATCTACTCATTTTCTTCTAAAAGTCCTAGCATGAATACTATACAAAGTATTAAAATCTCCACCAAGGATTTCAGACACTTCATCTAAATAATTTTGTTCGATGGTTCCCATCTCAAGATCAAAAATTGATTCGCAATAATCAGATTCTTTGTCCATGAAATGATTGCCTAACGAATATGCAGAAAAATCTTTAGCCTTTAGCCAAAATTCTTTTGGTATTAGTTCAGCTACTTCAGCCTCAGCCGATGGATTTTTATCTACAACTCTTTGGGCAAATAACAAGTTATTAAATACTGTCAGTATATAAGGACTATGGGTTGTAATAATGAGTTGATTCTCATCATTTTGATTAACCATTAAAGCTAACAACTCAATCAGATTTTTCTGAGCAACAGGAAATAAATGAGCTTCTGGCTCCTCAACAATTCTCAATAATGTCAACCCTTTAGTTATAACGACCAGTATATCCTGCAAAATTCTGATTACTTCTTGCTGTCCTGATGAAGCGTTACGAAGATAAATAGATTCTTGAGAATTAAGCATGATTTTTTCTTCGCCATTATCATCAATATATTCACCTTTTAAGATCTCAAATACTTTCTTTTTTGTAAGAATATAATTACTGTTATGGTATTCCGAAGAGGAATTTTCCCAATCCTTTAAATATACTTTGTTATTTAAAATTTTGCTAATAAATTCCAACATTAAAATCTCATCAACTGCTTGTGTTTTTAAATGATATATAAGATCATTATTCCTTTGCAATCTACTTTTTATACTTGCAAATAGCTCTCTCTCAAACAGTTCAGAATAACTTACAGTAGCACTTCTACCTGCAATCACAAATAGAGAATCAACTTGATAACAGTTATTGAATAATTTATTTAACTCATCTGAAATTATTTGAGCATAAGAAATCTTATAAGCAAGCTTATAATGATTGTGAGAAAACCAGTTATCTGGATTAGATGTTGATTGTAGAAACTTTTTGATTTCACCTATCAGATCTTTAAATTTGTCATTAAAAAAATTTTGACTAAACTCACATCGTATTGCTTTATCCTGACTAAGACTTAAAATCAATGACTTATCTAATTCAAAGTCATAATAAAACTTTATTTCAAAATCATCCTTGAAATTTTTAGTTGATCCAAACCAGTTATAAAATTTTTCTTGTAGTACTGAAATAACATCCAAATTCTCATCAAAGTAATCTCTTTCTTGATCTTGATAAATTTGATTAAACACATCATCTTTTAGTGATTTAAAAAAGTAGATAAGTTTGGCAATAGTACTTTTACCGCTAGCTTGTTCACCGATTAAAACTAAAACTTTCTTGATTTCGATTTCGGCATAGGCGATCGCACCGAAATTTTTAATGATGATTTTTTGCATATATTAAAGTGATTTGTAAAGTCAGAATTTGCGTAAGCACGCACACATCTATTTGCCCATATTCCGTTTGAGTCTTTCCAGTTCCTCATCCATTTCCCAACGCCGAAAAGTTTCTTCTAGCTTATCGTTAGGATCGCGAAAGGGCGGGGTGTAAAGATTATCCCAATCCAAAGGAGTTTTAGAGGTGGGTGTTTCCTTTGCGGTTTTAGCAGCCTCGGCAATTTTGGCTTGGACTTCCTTGCGTCGTTCTTGGATTTGTACCTGTAGGGCTTGGCTATCGATCGCCCGTTTTTTAACTAGCTCCATTTGCGCCCAAACTTGATTACCCTGCCGCAGGAGCGCCGCTTCCCTCTCTTTCGCAGGGTTGGCAAGATCAGGACGATTAAAAGATTCCGCCTTAACCGTGCGATCGTGCCAAATCCGAATTTCTTCAGCGATTTCGAGAATGCGATCTTGGAAATCTTTCTCTTCTTGTTTAGAGCTAACGATCAGCTTAGCGATTTCTTCTTCCTGTTGGCGCAACTTATCTTCAAGGATCTGTAATTCGATCTGGGGATTATTGCGAATAAACTCCTCTAAGCGCGTCTCTAAAAAGCGAGATATATCTTCTAATAGTCCCATTTTTCTGCTCCGCTAAGTGAATTGACTAAGTAGCTGGTCATAATTAAATATAAAACCAAAAGCTGTGGCGCACGCTGCGCGTGCGCCACAG
>JANMFC010000536.1:0-6241 GCA_031377675.1 Pseudanabaena sp. OTE_70b_metabat_355
CGTTGGCTGAGCGAAGTCGAAGCCATATAAACTTGGTGGTACATTATTTCTTAGCAAGTGCCTTTGTACCTCGCA
This sequence comes from Pseudanabaena sp. OTE_70b_metabat_355, assembly GCA_031377675.1. Classification (GTDB taxonomy): domain Bacteria; phylum Cyanobacteriota; class Cyanobacteriia; order Pseudanabaenales; family Pseudanabaenaceae; genus Pseudanabaena. Next base: position 76 of record JANMFC010000536.1, read on the forward strand.
AGTTATCTGCAAATTCTATTAAAAATGCCATAGATGACGAAATATGTCTTATTTAAACGACTTTTGGGGAACAATGCGATAATACTTACGAAAATGAGGCTACATCACCTCTAAATTGATCGCAGGTCGATAAAACTATGGATATTAAGCTCATTAACATTGGCTTTGGCAATATTGTTTCGGCAAACCGTGTGATCGCGATCGTCAGCCCCGAATCTGCTCCCATTAAGCGGATCATTAACGATGCGAAAGAACATGGCAAGTTAGTTGATGCCACCTATGGAAGACGTACCAGAGCCGTAATTGTCACTGATTCTAGCCATGTGGTTTTGTCCGCAATTCAACCCGAAACCGTTGCCAATCGTTTTGTAATCACCAAAGAAGTCGCCGTAGATTAAATAGTCATCAAGATCCCCCTCAATCCCCCTTAAAAAGGGGGAAGAAGATAATTTAATTTATTCTCCCCCCTTTTTAAGCTGCCGTGTACACACAAGTCCTAAAACCTAGTCAAGTCAACAATTAATCGCCCCCTAGCCCCCAATTCTGGGGGAACAAGAAAATAAAATTCTTTCAAAGTCCCCCAGAATTGGGGGATTTAGGGGGCTTAGATCAACCTAAACGTAGACAGTTAGACTTGTGTGTACACGGTAGCCTTTTTAAGGAGGGCTGGGGGGGATCTAAACCTTGAAACGTAGACAGAAATGCTTTGCGTGTATTTGCGTATATTACGATAGCTCCTTCAAATCTTAGTAAGAATTTATAAAACTTTGAGTGAAACTAAAGCAGGTAAATTAATTGTCGTAACAGGACCAAGCGGTGTTGGCAAAGGAACTCTGCTAAAAAAGTTATTGCAACAATATCCCGATCGCCTTCTCTTCTCAATATCGGCAACCACGCGATCGCCGCGTACTGGCGAAGAACATGGGCGCGAATATTTCTTTTGGGCTCGTGCCGAATTTGAGCAAAAGCGCGATGCAGGAGAGTTTCTGGAATGGGCGGAATATGCAGGGAATTTCTATGGTACGCCTCGCCCACCTATTGATCAAGCGATCGCCTTGGGGCAGATTGTTCTCTTAGAAATTGAGCTAGAAGGGGCGCGACAGGTGGCTGAATCTTTCCCCACGGCGAAGCGGATTTTTATTGCGCCGCCATCGATGGAAATCTTAGAGGAGCGACTGCGCCAACGTAGCACTGATAGTGATGAACAGATCACCAGACGCTTGGATCATGCCAAATTAGAAGTCGCCGCCGCCGATGAGTTTAATATCACCATTGTTAACGATGATTTAGAAATAGCGATCGCTCAACTCGAAAAAGCGATGTTTGATGATTAAAATATACTAAAGATAAATTTATGAAAGTGCCGCAGAGCGGCACTTTCATAAATTTATCTGAGTTTTAAGTTAGCGCAAAGCGCTGTGTATATATTTTAGATTTGGGTTTCCTAATGACAATGTGGAGTCTCGTTAATGCTGTGCTGCTGTGGGGAGCGACTCAATCTTTTGATGCTCGTGAAATAGCTAGATTTCCGCGATCGCTGATCAGTTTTGTCACCCGTCCAGTATTAGCATCGGAAGATGTTGCCAACCGTCAAAATGATCCTGTAGCCAAGCAAACAATCAACATGATGCTTGGCGAACTTAAGCAGGCGGGATTCACTAATCCCAACCAAGGTGTTTGGATTCAGTCCCAAGATGGGGCGATCGCTTCAGGTAATTTGTCGAGTGTACCTCTGCCATCAGCCTCGCTTACCAAAATTGTCACAACTCTTGCCTCCTTGCAAACCTTTGGGGCGAACCATCGCTTTGTCACCAGTATTAGCCAAACGGGAAAAATTAAAGGCGGCGTACTCAATGGCGATCTGATAGTTCAAGGCGAAAGTGATCCGTTTTTTGTATGGGAAGATGCGATCGCCATTGGCAATAAGCTGAATAAGTTGGGAATCAAGCAGGTCAGGGGTAATTTGATTGTCACAGGCAAATTTTCGATGAACTACGAGCCTGATTTATTTGAATCAGCTAGTTTTTTACGTCAAGCCTTTGATAGTAGTCAATGGGTAGGGGAGGTGGCGGAACAATATGCCAAGATGCCTGTGGGAACAGCCCAACCCCAACTGGTAATTTCTGGTAATGTGCAAATTCAGCCAAACCTAGCCGCCACAAATATTGCAGACCGCAAACTATTAATCCGTCATCGGTCATTACCGCTTTGGCTAATCCTCAAAAACATGAATATTTTTAGTAATAATGAGATGGCGGAGAATTTAGCTTTACAGATGGGGGGAGGCAAACAAGTAGCGGAGATCGCGGCTAATGCGTCAGGAATTCCCCTGTCAGAAATTCGATTGATTAATGGTTCGGGATTGGGACAAGCTAATCAAATTTCACCCCGCGCTACGGTGGGGATCTTGATGGCAGTCCATAACCGCGCCCAGATGGAAGGACTGACCCTTGCCGATCTATTCCCAATCAGTGATTGCAACTGCGGCACAATTGATGGACGCAAAATGCCGAAAGGGGCGATCGTCAAAACAGGAACTTTATCGGATGTAAGTGCCTTAGCAGGAATCGTCCAAACTCAAAAAGGAGCCATTTGGTTCGCGATCGTTAATCGTGGCGATGGAAATATTGATGCATTTCACCGATCGCAGGATCGCGTTTTACAGACCTTAGTTGCTAATTGGGGAACACCAAAGTTACCGACCGCACTTTTTGCAGAAACTCCTTGGAAAGAAGGCGATCGCGATCGAATAGTAAAGTAGGCTTAAGATTCACTGCAATCTATTTTTAGTAGCAAAACAATAATTTTTTTCGTATGGATTTTGAACTTGTTGGCGATCTATCTGAAATTGAAACAATTGCAGTAAATCTGTCTATCAGAGAACTTGATTCTCTTAAAGCTGCTTACGGCGGTCGTCGGTGGCGTAAACTCAAAGGTATTGGGTTAGTTCGACTGGTTAATGGCAACATACGTCTAGCAGAAATTCATTGGTATGAAGCACATGGAATCGGAAAGCGTAAAATGAAAATTAAGACTTTTTTGGAATGATATTGCTATGTCCCAAACCCCAGAAAACAGTATGTTTGCTATTTGTATAGTTAATGCAGGTTACGAAGATCTCCAAATCTGGAAACTGTACCAAATTATTGACGACCCTCTAGCTGCAAGTGAAGACTATTTGCGTGTGGTTGATGAATCAGGTGAAGACTACCTTTATCCCGCAAATCGTTTTGTAGTGGTTAAATTTCCAAAGCTAATTGAGGAGAGGCTTTTGGCATTTAGTAATGCGTCTTAACTATCACGATTATCCTTGATTACGCTTAGATACTTATTTTGAAATCAACTGTATGATTGGTTAAACCCTCGATTTTTAAAATTGCTTCCATGTCGTTCAAGCCCTTATGACACCCTTACCAAAATATCGACCGAAACAATTATCCCTAGGGCCCTTAGAATCGGAAACCCTGAATATTATCTGGGATAGCACAAGACTAAGCGCCACAGATATTCACGATCGCATTTTGGTTGATCCCGATCGCGAGTTAGCCTATGGCTCAGTGATGACGGTTTTGCGCCGACTAGAACAGAAGGGCTGGATTAATTGCGACAAAGAGGGACGGACTTTATATTGGCAAACATTAATTTCTCGTGAAGAGGCTCAAGCTTTACTTGCCTATCATCAACTCAATCGCTTTTTAGAATTGGGTGATGCCGATATTGTCGCCGCCTTTGCCAATGATCTTGATCGCGCCAGTATCGACAAACTCGAAGCGATCGCCGATCGCTTAAAGAATTTACGCCTATCCAGAGACAAATCGCCAGACAAATCTCAAGACAAATCAGAGGAGAGTTAATTCCATGCCATTTTTCTCTATTCATTTTGTGATGATTGTCGGATCGCTTGGGCTAGCTTGGGGCTTGCGCTATTGTTGGCAGAACACATCAATTTGGGCAACAAATTGGCAGAAGCGATGGCAACAAGCGCTTGTGTGTTTTGTGTTGCCGCCAATGTTAGTACTGATGACAGCGATCGCGGTGCTATGTATGGGAGCCGAAGGACAAATGATCGGTTTACAGGTTGGGCGCTTGAGCTATGCGATCGCCTTATCATTTTTAGCCTACAGCATTTTTCGGGTTGCTCAACTTGCCTTAACTGGTTGGCTATCTCTGCAAAAATTACAAAAACTCGTTACAGATGCTAATAATGATCAAGTTACGACCCTTGATCCAATAATTGATCCAATAAAGTTACTGAATATTCCCATGCTGTTTGCGGCGCAAATTGGGTTTTGGAGATCGGAGCTTTTTGTGAGTCAGGGACTACTTGATACACTCGATCCGCCTCACCTTGAAGCCGTCCTATTACATGAACGCGCCCATGCCCATTACCGCGACACATTTTGGTTTTTCTGGCTCGGATCTCTGCGTCAAGTTATGCCTTGGTTGCCCAATACCCAAGCACTCTGGGAAGAAATGTTGTTATTGCGAGAGCTTCGGGCTGATCGCTGGGCGGCTCAGCAAGTAGATGGTTTGTTGCTAGCCGAATCATTATTGGCTATGGTTAGTAACAATGTCTTGCTCACTGATATCCCCACAAATAACTTTGACGTGACTTTTGCGGCTAATTTTGGCTATACAAGTAATAGCGATCGCTTAGAAGAGCGGATTAATTTTTTACTTGCCGAACCCGAACCCCTGCCCAAACTTTCTTGGAGATCGGTATTTTGGCTGAGTTTTGCCTTACTCCCGCTTGCAGTATTACCTTTGCATTCATAATATAATCAACCTAAGAAGTAGCTAGGCACAATTAAATATAAAACTAGAACCAAAACCTATAGCGCACGCTGCGCGTGCGCTATAGGTTTCTTGGGTTTTATATTTAATTAAGCCCACTTACTGAGAAGCTGACCACAAAGCGAGAAAATCAACTTCTTTTAGGTATGTTTTGTATTAAGCCGAGGTACTTGATTTATTAGGATAGAGAGCAACTATGGATCATCAACCAAACCAGCAGTCACCCCAATTTGCTCCTATCAAACGTGGTATTAGTCAATTCAATCATGACTACTACGCGGTACTTGGCTTGCCTGTGAATATTCAGCCTGCTGCTATCCGCCAAGGCTATTTGAACATTGCTCGCAGCCTACATCCCGATGTCTACGGCTTTGATTTGCCAGATAAAGTCATTCGATCGCAATATCTTGCCAAACTAGTCAATCCCGCCTACGACACATTGATGCGTGAGCAGGAACGCAAGGCTTATCAAGGGATTTATAAGCTACTGGCTATGCGCTTAATGCAAAAATCTCGAAATATTGAGATCCATACCGATGTCGCTTGTGATTTGATGATCTATCCTAACGATGTTTTTTATGAGCGTTCAGTGGCGGCGATCGCGAAGATGCAATATCAAGATCCCGCCAAGATTTTAGAATATACCGCTCAAATCAGTGAATTAAACTTGGTTTATATTCTCTACAAAGAGGGTTACAACTATGGCAAATCAAATATTCCGCCCGTACTGGTTCCGCTTGTAAAGCCTAAAAGTTCAAATCTGGCTGGTATTCAGAATTACTACACGAAACCTGACTTCAAAAACAATCAAACACCCGATCAAACGCCCGCCCAAAAACCGACTCCAGATCCATATTTTAGCTATCCCAGTGCCAGTCCCACCTCTGGGGAGAAATCCGATCAAACCGTAATTCAAACAAATAGCAACGTTGATCAAACTGTTAATAATGCTAATGAGATCGCGGCGCGGCTCAGAAAATGTGAAATTTATTTGAGTCAAAAAAACTGGAAAATTGCACTTAAGGATCTCCGCGAAATTTTACAAATCGATCCCAACAATAGTCGATGTCTGGCGATGCTGGGAGTGCTTTACAAAAATATCGATCAACCCCAGATGGCGAGAATTAGCTTGCAGCGATCGCTTCAGATTAATCCCCAAGAGCCATTAGCCCTTAAATATATCCAAGATTTTCCCAACCCCGTTCAACCGATTGCCAATAAAAACGATAAGACTAATAGCGATCCGAAATTAAATTCAGATACTACCAAAAATAAACCGATCTCACCACCCCAAAAACGCGGTTGGATATCTAATCTTCTGGGTTGGAGTTCGCCCGATGACAAAAAGTGAAACTGCAAAGATTCACGGTAG
>JANMFC010000549.1:0-11641 GCA_031377675.1 Pseudanabaena sp. OTE_70b_metabat_355
TTGGCATTACCGATCGCAAAGCGGACTGACTTCGGCTCAAATTTCTTTTCATCGAGATTTAGCTGATTGACGACAATATCTTTTACTAAGGATTGCGCGTCTGAATCATCAAAAATCGAAAAATTCTTTGCCCAACTCCGACCATTTGTATCTTTGTATTTATCAATATCAAGGCGCAAAATCCGACAGCACATACTATGAAAAGTCCCCATCCATAGCCCATCTTGAGCAAAGCTATTGATATAGCGCTTATAAACTCTTTTGCGAAGTTTGTCCTGTTCCCAGTCAGGCATTTCACTCAATGTTTTACCTAATTCTCTTTGGGCAACCTCTTGGACTAGCAAAGTTTGGATGCGCTCATTCATTTCCTTGCCAGCCTTGTTGGTGAATGTCACCGCTAGGATTTGCTCAGGGGCAACATCATGATTGAGCATCAAGTTGGCAATGCGATAGGTCAATGTCCTAGTTTTCCCCGAACCTGCCCCTGCAACCACGAGCATTGGGCCGTGGAGATGGCTTGCTGCTTTTTGCTGAGCAGGATTAAGATGATTTAAAAAGTTGGAACTCATGGGTGCAGGAGGGGAAAACTTAGGTAGACTCTTATACAGTATGCCAAAAATGTTTACTCATACGCTTAACAGTGGATATTTACTGCACACGCCCCAATTGTCTGAAGCCTTTAAACTCTTTTGCTGACCTCGATAGTGGCAATACAGTTAAAACTATTTCGCAAAAATTCTGTACGAGTTGCGGGATGCCCTTGTTATTGGGTGGGCGCTATATCGTGGAAAGCCCGATCGCCAGAGGTGGTTTTGGTGCGACTTTTTTAGCACGCGATCGCTATACGCCCGCAATGAAACGCTGTGTGGTTAAGCTTTTACAGCCCATTGGTTTCACGCCTCAACAGATGGCGATCGCAAAGCAAATGTTTGAGCGCGAGGCGACGGTTTTAGAAGATTTGGGGACACATCCGCAAATTCCTGATTTACTCGCCTATTTTGAGGTGCAGTCGGGACAGGATGAATTTTTTTATTTGGTACAAGAGTTTGTCGATGGCTTTACGCTAGAAAAAGTGATCGAGATGCATGGTGGGGCGATCGCGGAAGCCGATGCCCTTGAGATCATGCAAAGTCTGCTGCCCGTCTTGACATTTATCCATAACAAAGGCTCGATCCATCGCGATATCAAACCCGCAAACATCATGATCCGCCAGTCCGATCAAGTTTATTTCTTATTAGATTTTGGCGCGGTGAAACAAGTGGCGGGAGTCGCCCAAGGTCAGAAATCCACAGGCATTTTCACCCCAGGCTATGGCGCACCCGAACAAATGCGCGGCGATACGGTGTTTCCCGCCACCGATCTCTATGCCTTTGCCGTCACTTGCCTATTTTTACTAACGGGCAAAGAGCCTGAAGAATTATTTGATGTGAATTACAACCGATGGACATGGGATCGCTTTGTCAAGCTCAGCCCAAATCTTAATAATGTTTTACATAAAATGTTAGAAACTGCGCCAAGCGATCGCTTTAGCTCGGCGGCGGATGTACTGCAAGCCCTCCAACAAAAATCTTCATTTCACTTAAATACGATCGTCCAACCACCTGCCCCTGTCACGACCTCTGCTTCAACACCTACTCCATCCCCAGCAGCAGCTAGCACCCCACCTTCAGCTAAACCCGTAGTTCAGCGATCGCAAAAAGCACCTTGGCTACTATCCGCTCCCATCAGCAAACAGTTCATCGCCGCTTTTTTGATTGGTGTCGAAGCGATGCTTTTATGGCAAGTCAGCAACACTGTGGGAATCGCTTTAATTGGCACTCCCGCTAATTTAATTACGCTTGCGGCGGTGATGCTTGGGGTGATAATTTTAAGAATAAGTACAATTTTGGACAACAAAGATCTGTTTGTGTTCGTAAATTTACTGAGTTTTGTCGCAGTTTTTGGTATTCAATTTTCAAAAATTATTCCCTTATTTCAACAATTACCGCAGTGGCTCAATATTCTTGGGCTTTGTGGAGTTGGTGGATTTGGGGCGATCGCACTGATGGCAGCATTCCGTTTAATCTTCCAGTTACTCTATTCTTTGCTTTGAAGTTAAGGCGATCACTGATGTGCGGTGATTTAGAGTGATTTACTTATTATTATCCTTGCCGCCAAAATAAAAACCAAGCGCACCACTAACTAATGCTGTCTGAGATGTAAGCAAAAGTGTAAGTAAATCTTTACTTAATGCTGATTCTTTCAGTAAATCTTTGTATACAATCGCAATCTCAGCCGCCTTAGGAGGCGGTTCGCTATTCCCCTGCCCGACTTCGGGAGATTTAGAACCCTGCTTACTGTGAGCCGCAACATGCTCGATAGTTTTTAGCACTAGCCATTTACTAGCAAACAAATCTATGGCTACTAATATGCCAATGCCAATGTTTACTCCTATGACGAGACCAATTAGGCGTGTTGCAAGATTCCCTCTTATTTTATCAATTATTTTATCAGTCCCAATTGAGGATGCTTGGGAGTTGTCTATGTCTTTCGGTCGTTGATCCTCTACAGCTTCATCGAGGCTTACAGGTGCAGGTGGGTTTTCTAGTGGTTGGATCATGCTTTTATTGTTGGCAATATTTTCAAGAAAAGTTTTGCTCAAATTTATCGATGTCTTCCCACTGGATCTCGGCAGTAGTACCATCTTTGCGCTCAACCAAGATCTTACCGCCCTGCTCCAGCTTGTCTAGAATCAGTGCATCAACAGCAAGTGCATGACGGATAGCGATCGAGGCAGTCACGCCTTTACCTTTTTCTTTCTTTCTTTGTTTACTAAGTTTTTCAGTTAACCACTTTATCTCGCGTAAAATATCTCTTTCTATTTCAACAGTTACAAGTTCTAGACTAGTTGTAGTATTCATTTTTGTCGCTAAGTTATAAGGATTGTAAAATTTATATATATTCTGTCATCAGATTACATAAATCAAATAAAAACACTCCAAATATAATGCGTGACATTATAGCCCTCAATTATAGCAAGTACCATGCAGATTGAACCAATTTTTTTAACTAATATGAACTTGACAAAAGTGGTTGATCACTCTAAAGTGAAGAAAATTGTATTTTTTGGAAGTAAATTGTAGTCTTCAGAAGAAAATTGTAGTTTTTCAGCAAAAAAACAGGAGTAGTCATGTTACTTGACGAGGCGGTTGTTTATATAGTTCCTTTGCAGCCAAGCGGCAAAGCAAGCGTCGAAAAATCTCTGTCAGGGCTGAGTCTGAGATATGGCACTGATACAATTACTAATGGGATTATTGGATATATAGTTGTTAGCATTTTAAAGTTCATCTCAAACGTTTACAATCAATTTTTTCACCGCAAATGAGCCAAAACTTTTAAGAACCAATTTGGGCAACATATTAAATTCGATTAATTAGAAACACTTCCATCTACTATCAGTTTAACTTGACTATCTATATAAAATCTTATTAAGCAAAAATTTATTAATACTTAGCAATAAATAAATTATAGTAAGAAAGTTTATTAAAATCTAAATTTAATCTCGCTAAAGTGATATTATGGGAATTATTAAGCCAATCAATTCTGAAGTTTTTTCGCAACTTAAAAGAAACTTTTCGTCTCAATTCGATGGGGAAGTCGGAAAGCTAAAAGATGCTCTCAATCAAATTTACAGAGAGAAGATAAAAAATGTATCAGGAGATTTGATTTCAGCGAAAACTTTAGATGAAATCTTTAAGGGTAAAAAAGATTCTACAAACGAAAAGAATTTAAACTACCTTTGCGATCTCTTGTTAGGATGCCCCAGCTATGTTGAGTCTATAGAACTTTTAGAGTCGAAGGAGAAGCCAGTTTCTCGGCTTAATGCTCCAGTTTCAATCTCACAGGAAATTCCTCCTGACTTACAACGATGTCTAACTAAGCATAGAGAAAAAACAAAAAAACGTTGTGGCACAATCCAAATTTTAGACAAACATCAGGCGCTACCTACTATCGAGATTTATACGAAAACCAGCTTCTACAATCTCGATGATCGCCGCAAAAATGATTACATAGAAGTCGTGGGCGATCTAGTGGATAGAAGCTCAGAGAACTTCCAAGAGTTGCTACCAGAAGTGATGATTGACTGCTTAGAAGAAGTAAGAAGCAGCAGTCGGCTTTTAGTCTTGGGTCGTCCTGGTGCTGGGAAAACAATCTTTTTAAAATATTTGGCGTTGCGATACATCGATCTAGAACATGATTATACAGTCGAAGACTTTGGGGAGCTTTTGCAACCAGTATATTTGCCACTGCGTGTAGTTGCGAAGTACATTTGTAAGCATGGGCTTTACGAATGGCTTGTACATGACATTTCAGAAGGAGCAACAGATCTTCTTCTTTCATCTGGACTGGATAAAATGTTTAAAGAGGGTAAATTTATTCTTTTTCTGGATGCTCTAGACGAGACATCAGAACTATTTGATGAGGTTTGCAAACTAATTACGGATTTTTTGTATTTATATCCTAATAATCGGATGGTGATTACTTCGCGCCTTTCAACTTACTATCCGATGTTTGATGGATTTAAAAGCGTTGAGGTAGCTAGCTTTTCAGAAGAACAAGTTGAACAATTTGCAAAAAATTGGTTTTGTCAAGAGTTTAAAAATGATAACGGTGACGACAAAGAAAAAATTGATATTGATGAAATAATAAATAACTTTTTACTCAATCTAAAGCAGAATTCACAAGCATCTAGGCTATCTGATAATCCATTATCTCTAACTTATTTATGTATGCTTTATAAGGGTAACTATGGGTTTGCCAAATGTGAAGCAGAAATTTTTAAAGATGTTGCTGATATATTTTTGCGAAAGTGGGATGAAGCAAGAAACATTCGCGATCGCATTCCACAATTCAAAGACAAGTTGACTAGGTATCGCAAATTTACGATGTTTGCTCTTTTGGCTTATGAAGGGATGACTCAATCTCCAGCCAAATATAGTTGGAGGAAGAATGAAATTGAAAATTGGCTATACGAATTCCTACTAAAAGTGTCGTCTCCTCAACCCAATGATTTAGCATCTTCTATTAGAGAAGATGCCAAAAATTTGCTTAATGTAGCCGTTATGGATGATGGATTGTTAGTTCCTGCTTCCCGTGATTACTACGCATTTCCCTATATTTCCATGCAAGAATATTTTGTTGCTGAATATATGATTCGGAATTCATCTATTCAAAACGAGTTGATCGCTCAGTATCTAGTCAAACCCAATTGGGAAAAAGTATTTTTAATGCTTGCCGAACTGATGCCTGACTCAGACGATTTGTTTAGAGCCATGTTTATTCAAACTCAACAAATTGTAGTACAGCATCCAAAAATCCATACATTTCTTATATGGCTAGATCACGTTTCTACTGACTTTCAAATAGCCACTTCTTCGTGGCGATCGCAGATTGTTTTGCTAGGCATTGTTACAGATTTACATATCTCTCGCCGAACACCTATCAGGGATGTATTTGCTTTGCAACTATCGAAAGATTTGAAGGCTTATAACGAAAGACGTAAAAAAGATCGTGACAACCAACCCAAACTAATTATTTCTCTTTACCTTGCGATCGCCTATGCTCTAGTAGAGGACAAAATTTTTCTCGGTCAGGAGTGGTATAAACCACTAAGAGAGACAAGTCCGATGATATTGGAAGTCTTGTGTGTTGACGAATCAACTACTATTTCAGAGCAAATCGAGCAAGCAATTGCTGAATCACAGGAATATCAGCGAGATGAGGAATTAACTAAGTCATTAATAGCTTTGAAAAATACATTGGATGATAATAATTCTTTGGAAGATTGGAAAAAGTGGTGTGAGAGGCTTAAACAGGTAATGTTGCAAAAGCTCAACGTTGGATATTCTGTTGAGTTTACTGAAGATGAACTTGATGCGCTTGATACTTATCTTTATGGAAACAGCCTGCTTCTAAAATGTATTATGGGATACAACATCTCGTCCCCCGCCTTGCGAGATCAAATAGTTGACTCACTGCTTTTACCGCCAAACCTAATTCCCAATAACCTCAAAAAGATTTATTAGCTCTTGATTTATTAACTATTGAGATCGTTTGTTCACCTTCAGCCAAAAATCTAGTTTCAAATTTTTGGCTGAAGTTAGATTTTTTTGCAGTTTTTTATAATCAAAAAGCTCTAAAAAGTTCTAAAAAGTTATTTTGTGTGGTATATTTTCAGTATCTTATTCAACTCGGTTATACAGCACCATGAAATTAAATTGCATAAGTTACTTACCACTTATTTTTACTGTCTCCTTAGCTATCAGTGCAGTGCCATTGGTAAATGTATCCTCGCAAGACTCGCACTCGATAGTTGTAGTTAGCGATCGCAAACCTGGTGGCGGTCCAAGAACTCCCCAAAATAGTTAACTTGAATGCTTCTAACATTCAAATAAATACCATCGGCTTATTCTTGAATGGTGCGGAAGCCTCCGCAAAAATAACATAGTACGCAAATCCGATCTCTTCGTTTTCGTGAATTTATTCAGTTTTGCCGCAGTTTTTGGTATTCAGTTTTCAAAAATTATTCCCTTATTTCAGCAATTACCGCAATGGCTCGATATTCTTGCGCTTTGTGGAGTTGGGGGCTTTGGTGCGATCGCGCTGATGGCAGTCTTTCGTTTGATATTCCAATTACTCTATTCATTACTTTGAGGCTTTTTAGGAGCTTTATACCGTTTGGACTTTAGACAAAATTGAAGTAAAGAATGGATGAACAAGCCACTAAGGGAAGAATAAATAAAGAGAAAAAGAAATGGATTTTAAGAGCAGATTGTCTCAATGCTATGTTGCGATTAATCTTCAAAGGCATGACGAAATCTTTGTTTTGCTCGCGTTTGACGAAATTCATATTTTCGGCTGAGGCAAAATAGCTATCGTTAAGGACATAACGAAACTGGATTTGATTTTTCACCGCTTGACTGCTTGGTTATAATGTTATTCTGCATACATTAAAATAATTGAACAGTTCGCAAAATCTTTATGCTTACTAGATTTACCGCGAATTATACAAAAATTGAATCTGGCTATCTAGGGCAACTTATAGAATGGCAAGAAGTAGTTACAGAAGGCGAAACACTCGATCTTTGCCGTGCATCTTTACAAGATGCTTTACGAGAAATGATTGCCGCTTATAAGCAACAAAACAAGAATATTCCTAATGGTAAATCACTCTACTAAGAGAAGGTGGAAACCATTCCATTTACTTAGAACTTCCCCGTCCTTCCTATGCAAAATTTACGAAATTTCCTGTTTGCAGCCCTTGGTGGTGTACTCATGGGACTCACTCCCGATCCCTTTAGTCAATGGTGGCTCGCATGGATTGCGTTGATTCCCCTGTGGATGCTGACTCAAAAACTTAATCCCAAACAGGCGATCGCGATGGGAGCAGTATGGGGATTTTGTTATCATGGCATGGCGCTATTTTGGATTACCAGCGTCCATCCGATGGAATGGATGGGTGTGCCTTGGTGGACAAGCTTTTGGATTGCCACATTGGTTTGGTTGCTGATTACGGCATGGGGCGTAGTATTGTCAGGCTTGTGGGCGGGCGGGATGGCGCTGTTAACTCAGAAATTAAATGTCACGAGTCGATTGATCATCGCCTGTGCAATATTTAGTGGTTTAGAGATTGTTTGGAGTTGGGGACCGCTTTATTGGACGGCGCTAGGCTATACCCAGAGTCCCCATGATTTACTATTTTTGCAAATTAGTCGGATTTCAGGACAGCAGACGATGACGGCGGCGATTGTGGCGATTAATGGATTATTTGCCGAGATTTTATTGCGGAAAGGTTGGAAAGAAAGAAAGAACTACGCGATCGCCCTTATTTCGTTGTTATCGGCAATGGCGATCTATGGTGCGTGGGAAATGCAAGGCGATCGCATGGCAAGTGGAAATGGACAATCGATTCGCGCAGGTATCATTCAAGGGAATTTCCCTAATTCTCTCAGTGTGAAATCAAGAGGATGGGAAATCGCCGTCGATAACTATACCAAGGGTTATGAGAAATTGGCGCAATCAGGAGCCGAGATGATTGTCACACCTGAAACCGCGATTTCTTTTCTATATCCCAATTATGATGCGAGACGCGAACCGTTCGATCTCGCCGTCAAAAAATATCGCGTTCCTGTGTGGCTGGGTGGTTTCGGCACAACCCGCAATCCCAAGGCAGAAGATCCCAATAACTATACCAATAGCCTGTTTTTAATCGATGGTTCCGATAAGATTTTAGGACAATACGATAAAGTTCGGCTTGTTCCTGTAGGCGAATATATTCCCTTTAAACCAATTTTAGGAAGTCTGATTAAACGCTTATCACCTTTGCGTGGTGAAGTTGATGCGGGTTCGGGTGAGCAACTTGTTGATACGCCTTGGGGCAGGTTTATCATCGGTATCTGTTATGAATCCGCCTATCCCGCCACATTCCGTTTCCAAACCGCCGCAGGTGGGCGCTTAATTCTATCTGCTTCCAATAATTCCCATTTCGCATCCTATATGTCAGCGCAACATCATGCTCAAGATGTGGCAAGGGCGATCGAAAGCGATCGCTGGGCGGTGAGAGCAACGAATACAGGTTATTCAGGCTTTGTCGATCCCAATGGGCGAACAATCTGGCTCTCGGATGTGAACACCTATCAAACCCATCTGGAAACAGTTTACTTAAGGGATACCAAGACTCTGTATGTGTTATGGGGAGACTGGCTGACACCTCTGCTTGCGATCGGAAGTATCGCTATTTATACCAATTATTGGCTGAGGAATAAATAGCGATGATGGACTTACGCAAAAATAATTTTCTCTCATCCTCTTCTCCCAGAACAGGAGAAAGGAAGCAAATAAGTTTATATGTAGTTATTTTGCTTGCCTTTTGTCGATGCAGTTTTTTATCTTAACTTTTATACTTTTTTGTCTTGACAATGGGAAGCACTTTAGTGCGAAGCGCCGCACCCCTAATCCTTACCCCTAATCCTTGAGTGGGAAGAGAGTAATTAATTTAATTTTCATTTCTAAACAGTAAATACTTGCAAATACCGAAACTGCAATACATCGCGATCGCTTGACTTTTAGATAGACTATGAATGGTGATTGCAGGTAACAGCGCCATCATGAATAATAAATCCAAAAAATTTAGATTTTTTTTAAGTAGAGGCAGTCAATGGCGGTAATAGAGGTAAAGATTTTTGGGGAAGAATTAACCCAAGCTCAAACTGGTTTGCAGCGTTTAGGGCTATACGATGGCGAAGTTGATGGACTTTATGGGCGATTAACTGAAACAGCTTTTGATCAATTTGCCAACGCCCTTAGCCTTGATACGATTTTAGATGGTAACTCCCAAGCAATCACCAATAACCTGTTACAGATCCCTGCGGTGGTTAGGCATTTACAACAAGTTACAGGGGATGGCGATCGCCTATTTCAGAAATTCATGAATGCACAGCGTATTTTTGTGAACATGGGGCAAGCTGATCATAATCATTTAGGTTTTCTCGATCGCGGATTCAAGGGTTGCGTCGCAGGAAAAATGAATAGCTTGCCAAGTCGTAATTTTGCGCCATCGCCATTTGTCAGTCATATTCAATCCTATCCCGATCGCCTTGCCAGTTTGCCAGATGGAGTGAACGTGGTTTCCTACGGCGAAGTTGCCATGTTAACAGGATCGCAAGTGCGGGTGCGCTTTCGTCCATATCCAAGGCTTGGCATAATTCCGAATATTGAATATGTTGGTTTAGAGTTTCTGAATAGCCACATCCAAGAAGCCTGTATATGTATCGGTAGCGTGGTTAATGGACAAATGTTGACCCGTTGGATCGGTCGCAATCCTTTACGAAATGTCCAGTTTTGGAGTTCCACGAAAATATTGCCATTGCTACACACCATTTGTAAGGCAAATAAAGCTAACCCTAATCAACCGATCTCCTCCTGCATAATTGCGGATTCGCAAAATACCCGCACTTATCGTTCATTTGCCGCGATGGCTCAGCGCGTTTGTGATTACGATGAAGCTGATGGTATGTCTTCCAATGCTTTAGCAGCGATGTTTAAGCAGTTTGTATCTCCCTTGGAATTACAAAATTGGTTAAAGGGAATCACAGGCAATCAAAGTCTCACTTTTCAAGGACGCTACGGCGAAAAGCCCTTTATTGAAAAGCCGCTATTGCTTGACTCGGTTGGTAAACCAATTTTTGATTTTTCCAAAGAACCGCATCGTGGTGATAATTTAATTTCGGCCTACGATCTCACCAGAATTATTTCGCAAATATCTTGGCATCGCCATATCCCTCCAAGCGATCGCCTGCCTGCGGCGCAATGGCATAGTTTAAGCACCTTGATTACGGCAATGGGACAGGACACAGCGCGGTATTTAGATGCAGCGATCGCGGCTCTAGGTTTACAATATTTTATTAGTGATCCCGTGGTGATTTCCAAAATGGGATTTGGCTACAGCGATCAGCGTAAATGCTCAGAATTGACCTATACCGCCTGTATTCAATTTGTTGATCGCCTTGCTCAGACCCATGATCAATCACTACCAAAACTTCGTTCTGTGAATATGACCCTCCGCGCTGTTCTCGATCTCAAAAATCCCGATCGCGAAGCCTTAGAAATTGATGTCATAATGGCTGCCACAGTCGCAGAAATTTTGCGTAGGATTGTCACCGAAGAGTTAATTTAGATGCAACAGCAAAGCGCTTTATCTAGTGTCGGACTTTGGTGGCGGTGGGTACTTGCCACAATCGTGGGTGCGGTGATCGGCAATATTTTTGGGGTGGCGGCTTGTCTGGCGGGAGTGCATTATTTAAGCGATCGCCTGATTGCATTAGGAGTTTGCCATACTGGTTTTGGAAGTCTTAACTGTCCAGTATCAACGGGTATTGTCGCTGGAACAATATTCGTGGGTGCATTTGTGGGCTTGATGCAATATATAGTTTTACGACGATTTCTCAAATCTTCAGGATGGTGGATTTTAGCAAGTATCTTGGGCTGGCTTTGGATTGGCTTTACGGCGACAAATTTAGCCTATACTCCCCAATTTGGGTTTGTGCTTAATGCTGACGGCTCTTTTGTGGAGAGTAATATTGTTGATCGCATTCCCTTATTACTGACCAATTCGCTCTGGCTATTGTTATCGGGAATTTTGATTGGCGTTTTACAGTGGTTAGTAATTTGGAATGGACAAGGTGCGAAAGCGATTAATCGACGTTCATTTTTATGGATTGGCGTGAATATAATTTTAGCTACATTTATGGCGATCGCGATTATATTGATTTTTCGAGGTTGGGGTAGTTTATATGGAATCCTGTTGTTTTTCCTAGGATTTACGCCATTTTATGCCACAATTACCGCCGCTACTCTTGCCAAAATGCACTTACATCGATTCAAGAACTGATTAAGAACTAATTTAAGAACTAATTTAAGAGCTAATGTCGAATTTACCTCCCGAAGTTTCCCACCTGCGATCGCAATTAACCGAACCAACTTCCATTGCGATCGCCGATCAAATCCAATTCTGTCTTGTTTCAACTTCCTTTACTAACGAACTAATTTTGACCAGCTATGTCTGTGATGGCAGACTCCAAAATGAAAGCGATTCTCCAATTTT
>JANMFC010000021.1:0-3629 GCA_031377675.1 Pseudanabaena sp. OTE_70b_metabat_355
TTCTTAAAGTCAAAATTTTTTGATTTTAAGATTCTATTGCGACTGTTTAAAAATTATCTCTATGTTCTTTTATCGTTCAAAACAAAAACACAACAAAGATGGCGAAGATAAGGTATACAGTAGAAAGCAAAAGATTTGGGACATCGCTTCAATTCTAAGCCTATTTGCCTTAATTTGGTTTCTCCAAAATGCCCAGAACGTCATTAAAAAAGTTAACTATCTGAGAGTAGCTGAAGATGTACCTCCACTAGTCATGTCCAATGGCGATCCCCATATTCGGGCTTTGATGAGAACTATTTCTGCAAGCGAGTCCAGTGGCAAGAACTCCTATGCGCTTTTATATGGTGGAGATCATGTTCACGATTTAAGTCAACATCCTAATCAATGCATTCTGATTAAAACTAACGTAAATAAAGGAAAATGCTCCACCGCCTCTGGGAGGTATCAATTTCTTACTTCTACTTGGATCGAAAAAGCTTCTAAATATCATCCCAATCCATCTGAAACCCCAAATGGCATAACCTATAGCTTTGAGCCTGAGTACCAAGATATCGTTGTCTATCGATGGCTCAAAGATCATCATCAATGGAATGTGGATATTTTAACTTTGCTCAAAAAAGATCGGGTTGAAGATGCGTTAATTGAGTTATCTGATGTTTGGACTAGTCTAGGCAGTGGGCTTGAAGATAATTTGATGACACCTTTTTTACCCAAGCTTTATCGTAAATTTTTAGCTGAAGAACTTGCCTCTACGAGTAAAATAAGTGGATCTCAAATGAATAACAAAATTGAGTCTTTCTAAACCTAAGAACTATCGATACCTATCTCAGCCCAACCAAAATGCCACAGGTTCCCTCATCATTACGATGCCTCAATAATTCAACTTTTGCCAGACTCTATACTGCTCAGACTATCAGCTTATTTGGTGATGCTCTAACGTGGTTAGGATTGGCTTTACTAGCTTTTGAACTAGCAGGAAAAGATAGTGCTGTAGTGCTTTCTGTAGCTTTGACCTTGAGAGTTACGGCTTTTGTGATTCTCTCCCCAATCGCAGGTGCGATCGCCGATCGCCTAGATCGCAAACTAATTCTCGTCATAACTCATATTGCGCGAATGGTGATTGTGGGAACTATGCCCTTTGTGAATGCAGTTTGGCAGATTTATGTTCTAGTCTTTGCTCTAAATGTATTCAATGCCTTTTTTACGCCTACCTATCAGGCTACGATTCCCCTAGTCACGGGTAAAAGTGAATATGCTCAAGCGATCGCTCTTTCTGCTGCGACTTATCAACTGCTAGGCGTTTTAGGTCCTGGAATTGCTGGAAGTATGTCGGCATGGATTGGCGCAAGACAGATATTTTTTCTGGATGCAATTTCTTTTTTAATTGCCGCAGTTTTGATCTTCACACTTCCAAATCAACTGAGAGTAGAGCGAAATGAAAATTTAGAAGAATCTCAAAAGGGAGCGATCGCTAAAATTATTGGTGATGTCAAAGAAGGAACAACGCGCTTATTTGCGAATGCTTTTATTCGCTATGCACTCCTTCTCCAACTTGTCGCATCGATCGCAGGAGCGCAGATTTTAGTAAATACCGTAGGCTACATAAAAGGAACGCTCAAACTAAGCAGTTTAGAATACGGCTGGGTAATGGCTGCTTTTGGCATTGGAGCAACTATAGCGGCGGTAACTGTAGGAGCGATCGGTAAAAAGTGGGAGCGCACAATTGTAGTTCTGTTTGGCGCAGTTTTGATTACTTCAGCAATTTTACCCGCGAATTATGTCGGTTTAGTGCCATTGATATTACTTTGGGCGATCGCAGGAATGGGACAGGTTTTTGTAAATCTACCGACTCAGACTCTCATCGCTGATCAAATTCCTGCAAACCTTCAAGGGCGAGTTTATGGCGCACATTTTGCTTGGAGTCATCTTTGGTGGGCAGTTTCCTATCCCATTGCAGGTTGGTTGGGAAGTCAAAGTAATACTTCATTTCTTTACGGAAGCTTGATCGGGTTTGCTCTTCTCGCAGGAGTCCAGATCTTGCTAGCTCCTAAAACTCATGAACATCAGCATGAATATCTCTGGCATGAACACGAACATACTCACGATCCACATCATCAACATGATCATCCTGAAGATTTATTACTAACCGAACCACATACGCATACCCATGAGCATCTGCCAACCAAACATCTTCATGCTCACTACCATGATATTCATCACCTACATAGCCATTAGATGAATTTTATATACATTTCAGCGAAGGAAACCCATTGCAGAACCAATCAATAAAAATAATCCCATTACTTGGGGCGAAAAATCAAACGATAGAATGCGTGTTTAAGACCGATCTTGCAGTTTTTTACATTTATCCTGTATCTATCCCTACTCCTTCTGTATCAATTGATTAGTAATCTATCCACGAATCACAATAATTTCTCGACCTGCGGGACTGATGACATTTTCAGTCGTAGTGCGATCGCTTAGCGGCGGCAAACCTTTACGGCGATCGAATATCACTAACCATCCTGTATCTAAGCTCAACCCTGACAAATACTTATCCAACTGTGGCAATCCTTCCTTAATTGGATCAGATCTTTTATCAGCCCATACCTTCAACTCCATTGCCAAAGTTACCTTACCATAGCGCAAGCAGATATCCATTCTTCCCGAACCAATGGCATATTCTCTCTCCAAAGTGCCGCCACCATTAACAACACGGTGCAGAAAAGCCATCAACACCAGATGGGGCGCAATCTCTGGATAGGGCGTACTTCCAAATAAAGGCTCTCCATGCTGCCGCCAGAATAATAAGAATGCTTCCAATAAGCGATCGGGCAAAAATTCACCTTGCTCACTAAGCCAGATTGGTTGAAGATACCCAATAGAAGCAGTAGTTACATAGGCAAGCACTCTAGGAAGCACTTCCTGATAAATTGGATTAGCGATCGCCAAACCATTTTCGTTAGTACAAAGCCCTAAATCTAAAACGTAGCGAATATCATCCTGTGGTACATCTGGCAGTTCCTGCCCAGCGAGAATAGGCTGAATCACTGCTCTAACTCTATCTTCTCTTAATCTCTCAGCAAGACTATCCAGATGCGTATCTTGTCTCTTAATCAGTATTTCCTTAGCTTGATTCACTAACTCAGCAGTAATGGGAATAGATGGATCTTTCGTAATATATTCAACAATTTCCTTAGCGATAGCATTAACCAACCAGGGCTGACCCTGCGTCAAATGAAATGCTAAATCAACTGCTTCTGGCGTAAATATTTGTCCTGTAGCGTCTGTATGTTGCTGATAGAGCTTTCTCACATCCTCAAGGGTGAAGTTACTTAGAGTGAAAGAACGTACTTTAATATTAAAAGGGCTGGAGGTATTTAGCCGATCGCTCCCCCCAGAAGCATACTTATAATCTCGCACATCTCGCATCCCTACCAGAGCAACTGACTGCGGAAATCCCTGTGGACGACGAGGAAACCCAGAACGGATTTGTCGCAGGACTGAAACCAATGTCTCATCACTCAAAGCATCAATTTCATCCAAAAACACGGCTAGAGGACGCGATGATTCTTGTGACCATGCTGCCAAAAAAGCACCGATTTGACGACCTGATTCTCCTAAAATTC
>JANMFC010000048.1:0-2645 GCA_031377675.1 Pseudanabaena sp. OTE_70b_metabat_355
CCCTAAGTCTGGATGCTGAGAAAGATACAGGTTCCATGCTTTCACCAAAGGAATGGTATTAACCTTGGCATGGGGATCAAGCCCTGCGATCGGACTAGCCATAATATTTCGTAAGCCGTCTGTACTTTCTGTACTAGAGGCAAGTCCATAGTCTTGAAAATCTAGCAGAATTTCTTCAGCCAAAACTTGGCTGGTACGGATTTGCAAATTAGCACGATTAGTAATTTGAATTTCATCATTACCTAAGTGACTGACTACGTTTGCAAGTAGCTCAGATTGATCGGAGGTAATCAACCCCGCAGGGAAACGGATACGCGAAAGAATGCCATTTTCAGTTGTCGTGGCATTAAAGAGAGTGGGACAAATAGCTGTAGTGGATTGCAATTGAGAAAATTCCAAAAAAATAACTCATGAATGAGAGTGCAAGGCGCTCTCATTCATCTATAAACTTAGCGCCGCTTCAATTTGAGATCGCTCTAAACTTTGACCGATAAATACTAAGCGTGTTTGCCTTGTTTCATCACTAGCCCAAAGACGATCATAGGAGGTTTCGAGGCGATCGCCCACACCCTGTAAAACCATCCGCATTGGCTTGTTGGGGACATTCACAAAACCCTTGATGCGATAAATTTCTTGAGCGGCGATCGCCTGTTTGAGTGCGGCAAGTAACTGTTCTGGCTCAAAGGTGCGATCGGTAACAATATTAATTGAATTAATATCATCATCATGCTCATGTTCTTCTTCCGTATCATGATGACTAGGACGAGCATCGAGATCATCCTCAACTGCTGCATTAAAGCCCAAAAGAATTTCGGAGCTAACCTTACCATCATCACAGGCGACAACCTTGACACCATCTCGTAATTCTTGTTTGAGCCAAGAATTTACTTTGTGTTGATCTTCGGCATTAACCAAATCATTTTTTGTCAAGATCACTAAATCCGCACAGGCTAATTGATCTTCAAATAATTCTTCAATGGGAGTTTCATGATTAAGATTGGGATCAAGTTGTCGCTGAGCATTCAAGGCATCCAGATCACTTACCAATCGTCCACTAGCTAATGCTTCACAATCCACCACCGCAATCACCCCATCAACGGTAGCTGCATTGCGAATTTCTTGCCAACGGAAGGCTTGAATGAGGGGCTTGGGTAAAGCTAATCCCGAAGTTTCAATGAGAATACAATCAATGCGATCGCGCCTTTTGAGTAATTCTTGCATGGTTGGCAAAAATTCCTCCTGCACGGTACAGCAAAGGCAACCATTGGTTAATTCGACAATATTCGGGGTGATTTCTTTGCCATCTTCATCGCACACACGACAAGAACGAAGTAAATCGCCATCAATGCCGATCTCACCAAACTCATTTACAAGTACAGCAATGCGCCGACCTTGATTATTTTGTAACTGCTCTCTGATTAAAGTGGTTTTGCCACTGCCCAAAAAGCCCGTAATCACAGTTACAGGTATTTTCGCCGCCATAATTTTCACTATAAAATTTGAAAAATGCTTTTTCCCTAATGTAAACAATGTAGGGGCCATTCATGAATTGCCCCTACATTGTTTACGTTAGGGAAAACTTACCCTAAACCTTCGGCGCTGGGAGAATCAGCGATGAGATATTTGAAGCGAGAAACGCTGCTCCAATACCACAAATCACTAAGCCCGCCGATCGCAAGTTGGGCGATAAATTAGCAAAATCACCCTTGATGACTTTCTGACCGACAAAATAAGCCGCGCCCGAAATCACTAACTGAATCACAGTAAATCCACATAAATAAGCAACTAGAGCCGTGGTTTGAGCGCCAAAAATTGCTTCGCCATAAGCGTAGCCATGAAATAAGCCAGCCACTGCGGACAATGCAACCATCACCAAAAGATTCGGACTGTGCTTAATTGCCAACAAAATCCCAAATAACAAAATTGAAGCAGACACAATCAACTCAACCACAGGTAAGCTTACGCCCAACAAATGCATACCCGTGCCAAGCATGGCCGATAAAACAAAGGCGATCGGCATCAACCAACCTTGAGGCTTGAGGGCGGCAACCAAACCGATCGCCACAATAAAAGCAAGGTGATCAAACCCAATTACAGGATGGGCTAACCCAGATAGAAAACCTTCAAAAAAGTTACTTGGTACGCCACCGCCCAAGGGATGATGAGCTGCGGCGGGACTAGCCACAACTAACAGACTAAATGCCAAAGCGATCGCTAAGCCCTTCGACTTAACCGAGGCAAAAAGTTTTGAGAAATCTAGATTCATATTCATACTCTGTAACTCGCAGATGTAAACAATTTGATGGTAAAACCCAGAGAAATGTGTGAAAGTGCAACTTTGCGGCACTTTCACACATTTCTCTGGATTGCTTATGGTTCTAGCGGGCATCCTGACTTTATGTAGCATTAGCATAGTGTTAAGCCACATTTACAGTTGCGGTACAGCGTTGGACTTTCACCAAACTTTCCCCATTTGGAAATTAAGCAAACAGAAAATTTACTTCATTTACTTAACTTGATTTTTTAACGGCTGCTCCCCGTCAAAACTAGAACACTCTCATGACTCTACAATAATTCGTATACTTTATAAATGAAAATTAAGTAGCTTGTTCAATTAGAACCCAAATTTGTTGGGGCGGGCTTTG
>JANMFC010000068.1:0-9038 GCA_031377675.1 Pseudanabaena sp. OTE_70b_metabat_355
TTGACAAAATCTGTTTTGCTGTTGCCGAAAACTCATAAGCTCTTTTTAATTCCTTCCCCACGGTAAAGATTTCTGAAAATGCTTTGCCAAATCCATCACTTAATGTTTTGCCAATCATAAATGCTCGATTGTTTAATCGCTCATCTCCCAATTCGCAGTTTGCAAAGTTCTTTACCCACCAATCCAACATCTTTTTTCCTGCTCTTTCTATGATTGTTTATATTTTATACCTAAAACTAGGCTTTATTTCTTATTTGCCTGCTCTTAACACTTAACGGGAAAAGTAAGGTCGATCGCCCCGCTAATTCATCCTTAAATTGGCGAACTTAAAAGCTTAATTACTACAAACTAAGGCATCGTAAGTTGCTTTAAATCCTGCTTGCTGCAAAGCCTTCACCGCAGTTTCTTCGTCTTTAACCCAAAACTGATTGCCTAAGCGAATTAACTTTGGCATATATTCGATCGCTGCGATCACAGGGATTTTGCCGAAAGTCTCGGCTTCATTTTTGCCATAGCCATAACTGCTATTGCCAGAGTTACCCTTAGGACTACCGCTATAACCAGAATTAAGATTTAAGGCATTTTTAAGTTGTTGCAAGATTTGGCGATCGCTCGCTTGCGCCCTTGTCAATTCCACGCGCACCATCCGCACCGACTCAATCGGCTGCATATCGTCAATGATTAATTGTGTTTGTTCATCGCGGCGATCAATTTTGCCCCACACCATCACGCGCTTGTCTTTTTCTAATAAAAGTTTGACCTTATCGAAGATTTTTGGGAAAACCACCGCCTCTGTACTGCCTGTGAGATCCTCAAGTTGCAAAATCGCCATGTTATCGCCTTTTTTGGTAATCACCGATTTAATATCGAGGATTAAAGCGATCGCCGTCACCGTCTTTGTTTCCAATGAGTCAGGAATATCACAAAGATTAATCGGAGCCATGACCTTTGCCGAGCGACTGACGACACTGAGGGGATGATCAGAAATGTAAAAACCAAGTAACTCTTTTTCCATGCGAAGCTTTTCTTGAGAAGAAAAATCCTGCACACGAGTTGTTACTGGCGCAGTATCAAAGGTTTTGGTATTGCTGCTCTCCCCAAAAAAGTCAAAAAGATTGCCCTGCCCTGAAGCCAGTTCTTTGGCTCTTCGTGAAGCCCATTCCATCGTGATATCTAAATCACTCATTAGTTGATGGCGATTTGGTTCTAATGAATCTAGCGCCCCAGTTTGGATCAATGCTTCTAAGGCTTTCTTGTTGAGCGATCGCGAATCTAAGCGACTACATAAATCGGCTAGTGAGGTAAACAATCCATCGTGACGCGCCAACAAAATCGCAGCGATCGGTCCTGTACCAAGGTTTTTAATCGCCGCCAACCCAAAGGAAATTTGCTTGTCAATTGGTGTAAAGTCTTCACCTGAACTATTCACATCAGGGGGAACGACCGCAATTCCCATGCTACGGCAGTTGCCAATATAGCGCTGTACCTTGTCTTGATCGCCAGTGATCGAAGACAGCAAAGCCGCCATATACTCAACAGGAAAATTAGCTTTGAGATAGGCGGTTTGATAAGTTACATAGCCGTAGGCTACGCTATGGGATTTGTTAAAACAATTTGAGGCAATATAGCCTTGATCGAGTAAAAAATTGTGATCACGCTGTAAACCAATGTCGAAAACAGGTTGTAAACCTAAAGATTTACGACTAACTACCTTCATTCCTATGGCTCAAATCCTTCTAGTTCAGGAACCTCGGCAACAAGGTGTACTCCTTGAATGTACAGAGAACGACCATACTTACCAACGTTTTCTAGACGTAGCTTTCGTCCCTGCTTTTTGGCTTGCACGGCCATATCGATCGCCGCGCCTACACCTCTACTGACAATCTTGGTAACGCCTTCAAAATCTAAAACGATGACTGCGAAGTTAGGAGCATCAGGCTTAGGATCAACAAGAGGTTGAACTGCGGCTCTAAAAGCAGGAACCGTTGTTACGCTCAAAGCACCATTTAGTTTGAGAATAACTTGATCGCCATCGGGTTGCTCAACGATCTTGAGGTCATCTTGTAAAAATGAGGAATGAGTCATAATTGAAGAATGGGTTTGGGATTAGACAGAAACTTACTCATACGCACAGTTGTGCCTTGATCACTAGACTCGATTTCGAGTTTATCGACAAGTGCTTTGATCATGTGTATACCAAATCCGCCGTTTTCGACTCCGATTTGAGCGATTAAGTCAAAATCTGGCGGTGGAACGCTACTCGCGTCAAAACCAGATCCACGATCGCGAACTTCTACAGTCAGGCTAGTATGCGCCGCGAAAACTACAACTTCCACGTCAAGGTCAGATGTACTATACAAAATCGCGTTAACTAAAGCTTCAGTAAGAGCCTGTACCACGTCTTGCACAGCAACAGCACCAAATCCCATTTTTGTAGCGAGTATTTCAACTGCTGCGATGGGAATGTCTTCAATTCCCTCAACGGGTGGGATTGCGATTCGCAGCTTTAAAGGCTTCTCACTCATGGGGAGTCATTATTTAGCTTTGATTAGCTTTGCCAAGTACAACATATCATAATCTAGGGGTGAAAGCCAATAATTGAGCCAATTTTTTATTCATGATTGCCCCAACTCTTTACGGCTTCGGCGATCGCGGCGATCGAAGCCGACGCAATAATTAGTAACACGCTGAGGGCGTTTAATTCTGGAGTTACGCCGCCACTGCGTAATGACGAAAAAATCGCGATCGGTAAGGTGGTCGAGCCAACGCCTGCGGTGAAGTAGGCAATCACAAAGTCATCCATGCTGAGAATAAAAGCAAGCAGACAACCCGACAAAATGCCTGGTAAAAGTTGGGGTAGTAATACTCTTAAAAATGCCTGTGTTGGGGTAGCGCCAAGATCAAGGGCGGCTTCTTCGAGCTTGGGATCGATATTAGCAAGGCGACTGGAGACGACCACGGCGACATAGGCTAAGCAGAAAACAATATGGGCGACGACAATTGTGCCAAGACTGAGGGGAAGTTTTATCGCCGCAAAAAATACCAGCGTGGCAACAGCGATCGCAATATCAGGCACGATCAAGGGTAAATAAGTAGCGCCGCGATATAGACTCTTGCCAGTGAAATAGTATCGAGCCAATCCAACTGCGGTGAGTGTACCTAAAACTGCCGAAACAGAAACAGCCGCTAAAGCCACACTAAGACTGTTTTTTAGGGCTGCTAGCAATATCGGATTTTGTAGGAACTTGGAATACCAATCCAAGGTAAAGCCAGTCCATTGTGAGGGAGATGGGGATTGGTTAAAGCTAAAAATCGTGAGAACTGCAATTGGCAAGTACATATAGCCAAATGCAAGCACCGTGTACCAAGTCTGCCAACGCTTTATGGTCGGCGCATTTATTGGGGTGTTTATAGGGGTACTTATTGGATTATTGATTGGATTATTGATTGGGCTATTCATTACTTACTACTCGGCGATCGCCATATTTGATTAGCAGGGCAATGACGATAGTTACGGCAATCACTAAGACCATGCTGATGGCTGAACCAAAGCCGCGATTGCTACCTGCGCCCAAAAATTGTAGCTCGATAATTGAGGCGATCGTGCGGCTGCCCGGTCCACCTAATAATTGCGGATTGATATAGTCGCTAAAACTAGAAATGGAAACAAGCGCCGTTCCCGCAATAATTCCTGAAGATACTTGAGGGACTGTGACTTGCCAAAACGTCTGTCTCGAATTTGCGCCAAGATCGGCGGCGGCTTCTAACAGTCGTAAATCGAGCCGTTCGAGAGACGTAAATAAGACCAAGACCATATAGGGCAGGTAGGTGTAAATCATGCCGATGATTACGCCTTCGGCTTTGTTTAATACATTGATCCCAGACAACCCGATCAAGTTCAGAAAACTATTTAAAACTCCTGTTGGGCGCAAAATCGTAATCCACGCATACGATCGCAACAGCGATGAAGTCCAGAGGGGCAGCACAAATAGTAATAACAAAATGTTGCGCCACTGCTTCGGGGCAATCACCGCTAGCCAGTAAGCGACAGGAAAGCCCAATAATAGGCAAAAGCCTGTGGTGATCGTCGCATATAGGAGCGATCGCCACACAACGGTCAAGTAAATGAAGTTACCGCCTACATATTCAAATACCCTTTGATAGTTGTCTAGTCCAAACTCAGCTTTGTCAACGGGAACTAGACTCTGCACAAAAATAAAAATTGTGGGGATAATCAGAAATGAGACTAGCCAAAACCCGCTCGGAAATAGCAATATGAGCGGCTCTAGCCACTTATGGCGAGATGATGACTGCTGGTTATTGTCAGCATCGTTAATTGCAGAGTTATTTTCAGGCATTTATTTCTATACTTAGCCGCAATTAGAATCAATAATTAATTCAATAATTATATATAGCGCTTTGCGCTAAAACCAAACCGAGATAAAAGTTTAAAAGTGCCGCTTTGCGGCACTTTTAAACTTTTATCTGGACTATAGGAATGAAAATTTATTAACTTGTGCAATTAAAACCCAAATTTATTGGGGCGGGCAAAGCCCGCTCCAACAAATTTAGGTTTTAATAAATTTTCATTCCTTAGAAATAAAGAACTCGTGAGTCAACACCCTGCGATCGCAGATAGCGAGATACCGATTCTGCGGCATCACGATTTTGGTATGCACCCGCATGAATGTATGCTCCACGTCCAGAATTTGCAAAAAAGGCATTAGGCACATACTGACGAACTTGAGACAGCAAAAACTGATTGTTAGACTTTGCTGGTACGGCGGCAATATAGCGGAAGTTAGGATTTTGACTAGTTTGAGGGAGCAGTGAATCATCAGTCTGACTTGTCGTGATAGGTACGGACTGCACTGCTTGATATTGTAAGTTCTGGGGTTGAACAGGTTGAAATATTTGAGGTTGTACTTGTGACTGAAAGCTGACTGACTGAGGGATCGAGGGGATCGAATTTTGCTGAATAACAACCTGTTGTGGATTAGGCGTAACATTTGATGTCAGTGGGAAAAGCACTGGTACACTATTTTCCTTGCCGCTTGAGGATCGAAATTGCTTTTGGGCTGAAAGTCCAGATTGTTGTAGCGCGATCGCCAGACTGTCGGCACTGGTTTCTGAATTAAATGTGCCAGCTTGAATTGCAGGTTGATTATTGATTGTTGTTCGGAAAGCGGCGGGCGAGACTACACGCACTCTTTGCAATGTGGCGGGATCATTTCCTGCAACAAAAATCACAAAACGAGCCGATGCTGATTGAGCGATCGCTAGGGACGCAATCACCACAGAGCCAAGAATACTGAACTTTTTGACAAAATCCACAGCAGTACATCCCCACAATTGAATGTAGTAATTGTTAAGTTTAAACCTAACTAAATAAAAGCAGATTGAAAAGGATATCTCAAAACCATGTTTTATCTAGTCAAAATTATTGCGTCTATTTAAGCATTAATAAGCAGTGAATTTAGCGATCGCTAGTAGAATTTTTGGGAATGTGTGGCAAAAAGTGCTACTTATTTCTATATATTCTTAATCTTCCCGACTTTATGGAAAAATTTAAAACTACTTTAAATATTGCAATTTTCGTGTTGTTGACAGGCTTTATCGGGTTAGAAGTTTGGAATTTGATCGCACATTTTTTAAAGCATTAAATTCTTAACCCTTTTCCAAGCCATGAATAGTGATGTGCGGCTCACTATTCATGGCTATTTCTTTTTAGTCTCACGGGGGGCTTACCAAGGTGGAGTTTTACTTGCTTGCGGCAATACGAATTTCTGAGTAAAACTTTGAAGACTGAATCTGGCGATCGCTAATCTGATCGCCTTGCAGTAAAGTCGCTACCCGAAATCTCAAATTAGGGTTGCCATACCAAATTCTTTCCTCTAGCAAACCCTGATTAGTTAAGGTTTTGATTGTCAAGGACTCATCGGATGCAAACTCATAAGCACCCTTGTTTTCTGCACTTAACATAAAACCTGTTTGCGGTGAGGTCAAATCACTGGGTAAATCACTGGGGACAAAGATGATCGAAGTACTACCCTTGGGTTTGTTACTACTTAAAGACTCCTCTTCGCATGAAAATCTCATGGGTGTTATCCCAGCGCTAGCCTCAACATCATATTTCTGGCAAATCTCAATTACTTCTGGAGCCTCAACACTCAAAGCTGTAATCTCAATTACGGCGCGGATGTCACTACCATCTCCCTTACCAAATTGATGATCGCTGCGTTGCGATCGCCAACGACCGACAAAAAGTTCAAGAAACTGATAAATATCCATTAAAAACAAGACAAAGAAGGGTGAAATATTAATTAATCTTAGTAAGAATCTTACAATACAGCGCCTTGCGATCAACCGCGAAGTGTCGATCTTGCAAAAAATAAAGGGAGGCGCTTTGCGCCTCCCTTTATTTTTGTTTTAGTGAGCAAGGTGCTATGCACTTTGCTCGCTAAAGTTAGATTTAACGACGAGGAACAAGACTTAGATAATCTAAATTTTGTGCAGACACAGGTTTTGAATTTGCAGGCGCAGCAGTAATGCCACGAGCCATATTCAAGAACAATGCTGGATCACCAATCTTCGGCGCTCTATCAGTAGATACGTAGCTGCGAACCGTATTTTGCCAGATGAGTTGAGGGAAGCCCAACTGTGCGCGATGGTAAGCATCGTAACGAGGAGATTTGAGGTTGAAAGGCATTTCGCCAATTCTTTGGCTAGGTAGTACCCGACGACGTTGGTAAGGCAAGATGTCTTCGCCGAATGCTTCCAGATACTCATCGCTATTCAGCAAGGCATCGATAAAGCCCTCAATGCCCTTAGTAGCGACAACAATTGACCAAGCGATCTTTTCTTTTTCGCTGTAAACATCACGACCAAGAACGCGCTGAACAGTTTGCTCTACAAAACGATAGTTGCTGTTCTTTTCATAAAAACTGCTTCTATAGGTATTAGAGAGGATTAGTCCACGCACAAATTGTCTGACGGAGATATTGCCAGAACGCAATTGTGATTCTAGAGTAACTTCGCGATCGCTAGCAAAAGCATGGAAGAAAATTTGACGATAGGCGGCTTCGATCAATTCGCCCATATCACCGCTAGAGAGCAAATTTGCAGTGTTAAAGATGCGAGGAGTGTTGTCACTACCTACTGTAAAACCAGCAACGCGAGAATTTTGCGATGCTGGAACGTAATTCAACAAGGGAATCGCCATGTTTTAATTTCCAAATAATGTTATCGAAAAAGTTTTAAAAGCACTTATTCTTAAATCTACACTGAGTTTAAGACTAAATAATCTAAATAAGTTTCTATAAGGGGTATACCTGCTGTTAATGATAGAGTAGGTGAAATTAGCTAGTTATACTTACTTCATATAAGTTTACCTTTGACTTTATCTTTACAGCCATGATTATTGAGTGTCGTAAGTTTGCCGATCGCTTCTGGACATGGCGCGGTTATAAAATTGGTTATTCTGCTGATGGACTAGATGCTGATGGACTAGATCAAAACCTTGATAAACCTGCTGTTGTCCTGATTCATGGTTTTGGAGCATCGGTGGGGCATTGGCGCAAAAATATTCCTGTTTTAGCGCAAGTCGCCAGAGTTTACGCGATCGACTTAATTGGATTTGGTTCTTCTGAACAGCCTAAACCAAGCGATTTACCTTATACCTTTGAGACTTGGGGGCAGCAGGTTGCAGATTTTGTGCGCGAAATAGTGGGCGATCGCGCAATATTGATTGGTAATTCGATCGGGGCTGTGGTGGCGATGCAAGCGGCGATTTATGCGCCTGCATTAGTCTCCAAGACTGTATTAATTAACTGCTCGTTGCGATTATTGCAAGAACAAAATCAATTGGATCTGCCTTGGTATAGGCGTGTCAGCGTAAAAACTGTCCAGAATATTTTGGGCAATCGGGCGATCGCTAACTTATTTTTTAATCAAGTGCGTAACCCGCGATCGGTCAAGCAAATTCTTTCGCAAGCCTATATTAATAAAGAATCTGTTACCGATGAGTTAATTGAGATTCTGACTAAACCTGCTCAAAATCCAAGTGCGGTTGATGTATTTATGGCTTTTGTCCGTTATTCGCAGGGACCAAGACCCGAAGATCTTTTAGAGATTCTGCCCTGTGAGGCGATCGTGTTGTGGGGCGATCGCGACCCTTGGGAGCCGATAGAATTAGGGCGTAAATCCTTTACTAGATTTGCTTGTGTTAAGCAATTTATTGACATTCCCAACGCGGGGCATTGTCCACAGGATGAAGTATCAGAAATAGTTAATGATATTTTGCTGACAATAAGTAGATAGACAGCTACAAACCAAAGAAATGTGGCACACGCTCCGCGTGTGTCACCTTAATAAATTATTAACTGCTTCTTCGATATTTTCTTGTTTGATTAAAGACTCGCCTACTAGTACTGCACTTGCTCCACAATTTTGCACAAAATCTAAATCTTGACGAGTATAAATACCAGACTCACTCACCCAGAGATATTTATTTTTAATGGCTGCATCTAGGCTATCCATTAAAACTTTAGTCTGCTCAAGCTCAACCACAAAATTTTCTAAATTGCGGTTATTAATCCCGATTAAACGCACATCAGGAATTTGCAAAACCCGCTCTAATTCCTCTTGAGTATGTACTTCCACGAGAGCCGTCATCCCTAGCTGATGAATTAATGCTTGTAACTCAGCTAACTCCGCATCGGTGAGAATAGCGGCAATTAATAGAACTGCATCTGCACCATGCGATCGCCCTAAATAAATTTGATAGGGATCAATAATAAATTCTTTGCAAAGTAAGGGTAAATCAACGGCTTGGCGCACCAATTGTAAATTCTGAAAACCGCCTTGAAAAAACTGCGCGTCCGTCAACACCGAGAGACAACTTGCACCACCGCGTTCATAGGCTTGGGCGATCGCTACGGGATCGAAATCTGCCCGAAATACACCTTTACTTGGTGATGCTTTTTTGACCTCAGCAATTAATGCAGGTTTAAGATGAGAATTTTGCAAACTACCATAAA
>JANMFC010000097.1:0-2282 GCA_031377675.1 Pseudanabaena sp. OTE_70b_metabat_355
CAAAACGATCAATATAAAATTGTGGGTAAAATGTATGATTGCTACTGTCGCGTCGCCTAGCCTGTAATCTACAGCATATCTAGATTGGGAAGTCACGCAAGCAGGTACATATTCAATTTTAAAGCCAAACGATAGTCAAGAAATTGTCCAACTTATTTGATGGAAATGAAAATTATTAGAATAATATATCGTGCATAATGTTTGTCTGCGCTGCTTTTTTTGATGGTGATTGATATAAAATATATTGAGCATACTGCGGTTTAGAAATAGGAAATCGCGATCATGTCTGCACAGTTTCAAATCCACAAAGACACCATTGACCAAGTAAGTCAAAGGGCGGACATCGTAGATATCGTCTCCGAGCGCGTCGTGCTACGCAAAAGTGGGGCAAATTTTCGGGGAGCCTGTCCTTTTCATAATGGCACAAATGCCACGGCGCTGACGGTGAATCCAGCGCGGCAAATGTATCACTGCTTTAACTGTGATGTATCAGGCGGGGCGGTCAAATTTTTGATGGAGATCGATAAGCGATCGTTCTCTGATGTAGTTTTGGATTTGGCAAAACGCTATAACGTTCCCGTTAAAACCGCCGATCCTGAAAAAGCTCAGGAAATTCAACGTCAAATTTCTCATCGCGATCGCCTCTATGAAGTGATGGCTTTGACCACCAGTTTCTATCAGCACGCTCTCTCAGCGCCTCAAGGTCGTGACGCGATCGCCTATCTCACCGAAAAGCGAAAAATGAGCAAAGAGACGATCCAGAAATTTCAACTGGGTTATGCACCTGCGGGTTGGGAAACACTGATGGGATATCTGGTACAGCAAAAGCAGATTCCTGTGAGCTTAGTGGAAGAAGCGGGGCTAATTGTGCCGCGTAAAACAGGAAATGGATTTTACGATCGCTTTCGCGATCGGTTGATGATTCCGATTAATGACACCAGAGGTCGCGTCATTGCTTTTGGCGGTCGTTCTCTCGGTGATGAAGAACCGAAATATTTAAACTCACCCGAAACAGAACTTTTCAGTAAAGGTTCTATCTTATTTGCGATGGATCATGCGCGTGATGCGATCGCTAAAACCGATCAAGCAATCGTGGTAGAAGGATATTTTGATGCGATCGCCTTACATCAAGCAGGAATTGGTCAGGCGATCGCCACGATGGGTGTTGCCCTCAATGCCGATCAGATGAAGCAGTTGTTGCGCTATACCGAATCGAAAAATGTAATTTTAAATTTTGATGCCGATAAAGCAGGAATTACGGCTGCCGAGAAGGCGATCGCGGGTTTTAAGGAACTAGTTTTTAATGGAACTGTGCAGTTGCGAGTGCTGACGATGCCCAATGGCAAAGATGCTGATGAATATCTCAAACAACATAGTGCGGATGCTTATCGAGATTTATTAAAAAATGCTCCGTTATTTCTCGATTGGCAGATCGATCAAATCCTTGCAGGGCAGGATCTTAACCAAGCTGATCGCTTTCAAAAGAGTAGTCAAGCGATCGCGCAGTTATTGAATAATCTTCCCGTTGATTCCTTCTTTCGCACCCATTACATTCATACTTCTGCTCAAAAATTATCCCAAGGTAATTCCTATCTCGCATTGCGCCTAGAGCAAGATCTCCGTCGTCAGTTACGCAATACCCGATGGAATAGCAATAAACCTGCTCCATCCCTGACTACAACGACAAATTCGCTACACATTGCTGAAACTCAACTTTTGCAAATATATCTGCATTTTCCACAACATCGTGCTTATTTATATCAAGAGATTGCCGAAGAAGAAAATATTGAATTTACACAATCCAATCACCGCTATCTTTGGCAAACAATTCTCAATCTGCTTCAAGACAATAAAACTTCTCTTGCTGCTGAAGAGCCTTATCCTGATCATCTAGTTCAACAATTACAGATTCTCTTCGCTGAGCAAGAAGAAGTTGCCCAGCAATTACAGCATCTGCTCTGGCTCGATGAAAATTCGCGCATTGGTTTATTACGTCCTCAAATTGTGGTCAGAACTGCGATCGCGAAGATTCAATACATCATGTGTGAGAAGCACGAAAAAGATTGGTTAAGCAAATATCAAAGTATTGATGTGATTGCCAATCCTGCCTTCGGTTATGAATGTCAAACCAAAGTAAAAGAAGCAAGGCAACGTAAAGCTGAGATTCGTAAACAGATTGAAGTTAACTATCTTGATCTATCAGGTACGAGCACGGACGATAAGAATATCATTGAGTTTTAAAATGATATATTTAGATATAAATCTTAGCCTTAGAAATCCCA
>JANMFC010000129.1:0-2247 GCA_031377675.1 Pseudanabaena sp. OTE_70b_metabat_355
TCCAGCGTAACCGTCAATATGCCTACCGCCACAAGCCTTATTCTAGCGTTGTACATTGTCATTAAGTAAAACTTATTGCAAATGAGTTTGTTTTTGAAACCCTTGTACAGAGAGTGTTTCAGAGATAACGGGAAAAGTAAGAGAATAAGATAGGTATTATTCCAGTAGATATGCAAATCAACAACTTGATTTTGGCTCGATGGGAAAATAATACGATGAAGAAAAGAGTCGAATCAAAATTTAATGATAAAGGGTGGTTTAAGTGTCTTCAAAATAATTTAGGTATGTATACTAGTATTCAATTTGGCAAACCAATTACTTTTGAATCTTGGATTGATCTTGTTTCCGAAGGGGTGGTTTTCTTCGATAGTGGTATGTATCAAGGAAATAATAGACCTTATTCACAATGGCGTGCATTAAATAATTTCTGGGACAGTCTTATAATAGAGACGTATTAAACTGAATTAAATGATTTAATATATTTTTTGCTAATTGCTCAATGACAGGTACAGCAACACTATTTCCAAACTGTTTATATGCTTGTACGTCACTAACAATGATATTAAATTCATCTGGAAATCCTTGAAGACGAGCAGCTTCTCTAGGTGTTAATTTTCTTGGGTTTTTATTTTTTTGATCAACTAAAATTTCAGATCCATCCTTATAATATCTAGCACTAATTGTGCTGGTATAAGCTGATTCAGCATTAAATAAAGAATATCCAAAGCCATTACCTTTAGCTTGATGTTCTATTTTTCTTCGTTGATGACCTTCCCATAATTTATCTGAAATAGTGTATTTGCCGTCAATATTAGCATCTAAAATATTGCCTAACTTGATTCCTTGATGATTTCCAATGGGAAATTTAAAATCAATAGCTTGATTTAGAAAAGCAATTATATAAATTCTTTCTCTGTTTTGAGGTGCGCCAAAATTCTTAGCGTTTAGAATTTCTGAAAATACCTTATAACCTAAATCATTAAAAGTTCTTTTAACAACAGCAAATGTATTTCCCTTATCATGGTTTTTAAATCCTTTGACATTTTCAAGAAAAATAACCTCTGGTCTGTGAAATTCTATAATTTTTGCAATATCAAAAAATAATGTCCCTCTTGTATCATCAAATCCTTTTTTTAATCCTGCATGAGAAAAAGGCTGACAAGGAAATCCAGCTAACAAAAAATCGAAGGCTGGTATATCTTGAGAATCAATTTTAGTTATATCGCCATGAGGACAATCCCCAAAATTATTTTCATACGTTGTTCGAGCATATTTATCAATTTCAGAAGCAAAAACGAACTCTATTTTATCTTTAAATGCCTTTTCAAAGCCTAATCTTATTCCACCTATCCCTGAGAATAAATCTATTGCCTTATATTGATGTTGCGAAAATTGATGTTGCGGAGAAAGTGGAATTTGACTGAACAAACTAAATTGTTCATGTTTTGCTAATTGCTTCATTGATTTAGAGTTTATTTATTTCCCCAAAACTTAACATTCAACATCGCGTCAATCTCACGGCTAAATTGCCATTTATCAGGGATTTGCCATCATACTCAGCAGTAGGGATAATTCATGAATTACCCCTACATTTTTTGAATAGAAGTTAAGCCGATTCGTGTTTAGGAATTGAGGCAGGATGTTGCAATATCTCCGCCGTTGATAATTTCTCAACCATATCGCGAGTAATCAGACATTTGGTTACATCCTTGCGCGATGGCAACTCGTACATCATGTCCAACATCAACTGCTCAACAATACCCCGCAAAGCCCGCGCCCCTGTTTTCCGACGATAAGCTTCCTTAGCGATCGCCTGTACGGCATCAGCCTGAAACTCAAGTTGGACATTATCCATCTTCAATAGCTTCTGGTATTGCTTAATCAAAGCGCTGCGCGGCTCGGTCAAAATTGCGGTGAGGGTTTTTTCATCCAGAGGATCGACTACAGCCATTACAGGTACACGACCGATAAATTCGGGAATCATGCCAAACTTGACCAAATCATCAGGCTCAAGATGCTTCAAAACATCAGAAGCACGCTTTTCCTTGGGTTGATTTTCTCCGGGTTGAATAAAGCCCATCGACTTCTTACCAATCCGCTGTTCAACCGCTTTATCGAGTCCGACAAAAGCCCCACCGCAAATAAAGAGGATGTTGCTCGTATCGATTTGAATGCAGTCTTGGTAAGGGTGTTTGCGACCCCCTTGAGGAGGAACATTGGCGATCGTTCCTTCTAACATTTTTAAGA
>JANMFC010000132.1:0-8215 GCA_031377675.1 Pseudanabaena sp. OTE_70b_metabat_355
CGTTGGCATCAACTGCCATACCGATACTCAGGATAAAGCCCGCAATTCCCGGTAGAGTTAGCACCACGCCCAATAGTCCAAACAATGAAAAAGTAATCACCGAATAGGTAATCAGGGCTATATCAGCGACCACACCTAAAATGCGGTAATACAAAACCATAAAGATCAAGACCAGTACTAATCCTGAGACTCCCGCATAAATACTACTAAGGATGCTATCTGCGCCGAGGGTTGCCCCGACTGTGCGATTTTCGACAATTTCGACTGGTACTGGCAAAGCGCCTGCGCGTAACTGTAACGCTAATTCCGTTGCAGAATCTAAAGTAAAGTTGCCCGTAATTACCGCTCTTCCGCCCGTAATGCCTTTACCTTGAAATTCAGGACCAACCGTTGGATAGCTAATTAATTTTTCATCCAGAAAAATCCCTAACACGCGCCCAGTGCCGCCGACTTCGCTCGTGGTTTTGGCAAACAGATCGCCACCTTTATCATCAAAGGTCAGGGCAACTTGCCAAGCATCGGTTCCATTATTGCCCGTGGGTGAAGCTACGGCATCTTTGAGCATATTACCTGTAAAGCCTGTGGTTTCAAAAATATCCTTAAGGGCTTCCGTACTCTTTTTATATTCCTTGTCGTTGTCCGCGATCGCCTTTTGATCGGTCGAATTTCCTGAAGAAGTTTTTAGGATTTCCCGTTGAATTGCTGCCGCCTGCTGAACTTGCAACCTCGCTCTTAGCTCATTTTCAGTGCCTTGCTTTTGTTTACGAAAATCAAGCTGTGCAGTTGTACCGATCACCCGCTCAGCTTGAGCAGGATCATTGACCCCTGGTAACTGGACGATCAGTTGATTATTTCCTGACAGCAAAATTGTAGCTTCAGAAACTCCTAAGCCGTTAATACGCTGCTCGACCACAAATTTAGCGGATTCCATGATGCGCGGCGTAATTTCATTAATCCCTTGTTCAGGATTAATTTTTGCTTGGAGGGTAAGCTGTGCGCCACCTCGTAAATCCAAACCTAATTTAGGCGGATAATTTACGATTAGATACACAGCCCCCAATAAAGTTGCCAATACAAAGGCAAGCAGGCGGCTTTGTTTACCCATATTTTTATCGATTTTTAGATAGCTTTTGGTAGAGCTTGGTGCGCTGTACTTTTAGCAGGATTGGACTGAGACATCTGCCATCATAACTTAGGAATGAAAATTTATTAAAACCCAAAATTGGAGAGGCTGGCGAAGCCAGCCTCTCCAATTTTGGGTTTAACTTATATAACGCTTTGTAATGCAGCCTACGCAAATTGTTGCGAGTAAACGGTAAACTATATCAAAGCTGAAATTTTAGGTTGGATTTGTGAGATTTCTTATCGAGCGAGTCCTTGCCGAGGACTGGCTAAATGATTATATCGATCTCTTTTCTGGAGCGAACTGACTGTGACTATTTACGTTGGAAATTTGTCTTATCAAGCTGCTAAAGAAGATTTGACAAGCGTCTTTTCTGATTACGGCACTGTGAAACGTGTGCAATTGCCTACTGACCAAGAAACAGGTCGGGTTCGAGGCTTCGCCTTTGTGGATATGGAGGACGATGCTCAAGAAGAGGCGGCGATCGCGGCGTTAAACGAAGCCGAATGGATGGGACGGACTTTGCGCGTTAATAAGGCTAAGCCCCGTGAACGTGGTAACGATCGCCCCAAAGGTCGTGGCTACGCTTAAGCCTAATTAAGGAGTACAAGAAGGTTTTTGAAAGTGGTGCAAAGCGCCGCTTTCAAAAATCTTTACGGGTATTAAGACGGGTATTTAAGTAAGCGCAAAGCGCTGTAGAAAAATGAATAGATATCTGCGTGTATTAAAGCTGTTCTGGTCAACCGCGATCGCTGCCGAACTAGAATATCGGATTAATTTTGTGATCTCAGCCCTGAGTAGTACGGGCAATTTAGTTGGCAGTTTGTTTGGACTATTCTTGTTTTATCGGAATGGCTATAGTTTTGCGGGATGGCGTTGGGAAGAAGCGATCGTTGTGCTGGGGATATTTACGATTCTAGAAGGATTTTCGACAATGTTTCTTGCGCCTAATTTGAGTAAGATCGTGCAGCACGTCCAGAACGGCACGTTAGATTTTGTACTTTTAAAACCAATCAGCAGCCAGTTTTGGCTTTCGGCAAGGTCAGTATCGCCTTGGGGAATTCCGAATTTACTTTTTGGCTTTGGGCTTTTAGGATATGCGGGTAATAAATTAGGCTTGGGGCTGAGCAGTTATCTTTTGAGTCTGATTCCATTAACTTTCGGATTTATTAGTCTTTATAGCATTTGGTTTATGCTAGGCGCGACAAGCATTTGGTTTGTTAAGATCTTTAATGTCACCGAAGTTTTACGGGGATTAATGGAAGCAGGACGCTACCCAATGGCGGCTTATCCTGCATCATATCGCTTCTTTTTTACTTTTGTCATCCCGATCGCTTTTTTGACGACTGTGCCTGCGGAAACTCTATTGGGTCGAGGTGAAGCGATTTGGATTATTGGCTCCATGTTTTTGGCGATCGGTTTGCTTTCTGCATCACATCAGTTTTGGCGCTTTGCCCTGAGATTTTATACCAGCGCCTCTAGTTAATGGCAAAAGGTAATACTACTAAAGCGATCGCTCCTAGCTCTTACAATTAATATTCTTATTGAAAATATCGCGATTTCACACAAACAGCACCATTAATCAATCGGCTAATGGTGCTGTTTGAAAAACCCGTAAATCTAAGCTGCTAAAAGCTGTGTTGAATGCTTATTAAAATATTCAACTTCTGCACAGAGAAAGTCAGTAAATTTTTCATAGGTTTTTATGAATTCACCCTCTGTTTGTCCTTCTAAATAAGAATAAACAGGAGGGTTATCACCTTCAGACAACCTAAAAAAATCAAACTGATAGCCTTGGTGCATGAAAAACACAAAAGCATCATCAGGTAAAGAGAAAGGAAAATTGTCTTCGAGTAAAAGTTCTCTTGCCCATTTTTGTATTAGAGGTAAATGTTTATAAAAGCAATCTTCACCCGCCCAAAAATCACCAGCCCCATGTCCTATGTGTAAGAATATCTCACGATAGATTTTGGGAAGTTTAGAGCCTACTTGGTTTTCGAGTATGTTTATTTCATGCCAAGAGCATGGTTTAGTTTTATTGCTAGCAAACATCTGCTTCACTGCAAAAGGTAGCT
Organism: Pseudanabaena sp. OTE_70b_metabat_355; assembly: GCA_031377675.1. GTDB lineage: Bacteria > Cyanobacteriota > Cyanobacteriia > Pseudanabaenales > Pseudanabaenaceae > Pseudanabaena. The sequence goes on from JANMFC010000132.1 coordinate 3,199, forward strand.
CTTCAAAATTACATAGCATGACTCTAACCTTGCCTATTATGGACGCTTAACTCAATATTTGGAAAAACTTGTCTAAACTGTCCGATGATATCTTGACACGAAAGACATGGTGGACGTTCCGTGAATAAATCAATCTTACCTTGTACATTTTTGTTTTGTGAATACCTTGAAGCAATTTCTTCTAAAAGTTTATATTCACTGTCATATCCCCTATAGCGTCTAGGCGGTGGATCTAAAAGTTTAAATATTGGGGTTTTCGGTAATCCAACAGCACCTTGACAAAGAACTTTTGTTCCACTAACAGCAAAAAGCTCAAAAATTTTCCCATTGATCGAACATTTTGCAATACCAATATTCGGTTTCGCTAGAGTGTTTAGTTCATACGGCAAGTTACAACTTCGCTTGATTTCTGCAACTCGTTGCTCCCAATTTACAATCCAAGTCATATTTCTTAAGTTTTACTACAACCTATGCACTTAGCTAATTCAATGAAAGCTAATTCAATAAAATACGCCGCATAGAAGAGCGCTTTATCGGTTTTTAAGATTGATTTTGTAATTCTGCCATTGCTGTTTGAACATCGATCGCAATTTGCAGGGTTGTATCAAAAACATGGGCGTATTCCTGAGCCAAATCACGCATTTGCACAGCATGAAAAGCATTTAAGTCTATATCAAAGCGATCGGGATGAAAGTCAGGATGTTCTCGCAAAATTCGTTCAGTTTTTAGCGCCCTAATAATGTCATTACGAGTCATTCTTAAAGCGGCGATCGCCGCTTCTCTAGAGGCTAATTTAATCGGATTTCCAGCATCTTTAAGCTGATCAAATATATCGATATCGCGAATCGCCTTATTGCATTTATCAACTTCGGCAAATAGTTGGATTACAACCTGTGGAATCTGATTTTTGGGATTGGTTCGCTTGGATTTTTGCCATAATTTACCAAACCAAGCGATGAGGAAAAAAGCGACCACACCACTGGCGATCGCTAAACCAAGGCATAGTAAAACTAAGCTTAAAGTAGCATTAGCTAAGACATACAAAGTGTAAATAGCCGAGACTAACGCCACACAAAAACACAATACTGCTACTTCGACAAATTCGATCGCAAAGCTCAGTGCGCCCATAGTTAAGCTAATCAAAAAGACAATTCCTGCAACTCGCAAGGCAGGTAAAAACACGCTTGCCAAAGTCACAAAGGCGATCACTGTAATTCCTAAAGCTAGCGATCGGGGAATGGTGATCTGTTGTGATGAAATCTTTATCGATTCCAAAATCTTTTGGCGATCAAAACCTGTCAATTCCAGTAATTGCGATTCTGAAATTAATAACCGTTCTAAATTCGCTCTCATAATGGCGTTGGTAATGGCATTGGAATGGCAAGAGATCCCCCTCAATCCCCCTTGTAAAGGGGGAAGAAGAAAATTTAATTTATTCTCCCCCCTTTACAAGGGGGGCTGGGGGGGATCGAAACCTTGAAACGTAGTCAAATAGACTTATGTGTATTAACCCAATAGATGAATATCACTGAAGATAATTTCGTAGTTTTTGGTTTGTCCCTGCTCATTAGACTGGACAACTTGTTTTGTCATCACATAATAATTACCCAGCTTTTCGTAGATATCTTCAAACCGAGCTTGACGCACGATTTCATCATTCATCGGATTCCGAAAAACCGCCGTATATGCCGAAGAAATATAACCTTCACCCGTATCCAGATGACCGAGGTGATTGATCACAAAGCCGATGCGACCCATCACACGGCTGACCATCGAGATCTCCTTACCACGAACTTTGTAATTCGATCCCATTGAGTCGCCCGTGACTAGGATTTCTACGGCTCCTGACTCGTCGGCTGCACCGAGATTAAAGGAGGACTTGCCATGAGCTTCTTCAAAGGTTTTGCGTTTGCGGTGAGTAACCACATCGCGGAGTTGGTTGTATAGCCATTCTTGACCTTCATCAACTGCAACGGTCTTTTCTTCACCGCTAGGGGTGCGGGTGGTGCGCTCGATTAGCTGTGGTTCATCCATGCTCACTTCAACCGATAGATCTTGGTTAATGCGAGCTTTGCCAGTACGCGCCACGCCATCGATCGCCACAGAGACATTAGCGGTCAACCCAGGAAAGTTGCTATCCCATGTATACCGATTTTCATAGGCTGCTTGAAATAATTCACGCGCAGATAAATCATTGCTGATGTCAGAGACGGCTGTAACCATATTTGTTAAAAATAATATTAAGACTTCAAGTAATCCAGAAAGAAGTTTAAAAGTGCCGCAAGGCGGCACTTTTAAACTTCTTTCTGAGCTTCATGTTAGCGTAAAGCGCTGTAGCTACTATAGCAATTGCCAAACCATGACTGAGCGATCGGCGCTACCACTAACTAGGGTTTCATCTTTGGGGCTGAAACTTAGGGATAAAACTGGCGCGGTATGCTCGCTGAGGATTTGGGTTGTTTCGCCAGTCTTCACATTCCAAATGCGTATGGTTTTATCGACACCACCAGAAGCGATCGCGCTACCATCACGATTCATGGCTACGGCTAATACACTATCTGTATGTCCTGTTAATGTCTGCCTGATTTTACCTGTATTTGCATCCCAGATTTTGACGGTTTGATCTTGACTGCCACTGACGATAAATTTGCCATCAGGGCTGAAGGCGATCGCATTTACAGGCGACTTATGTCCAGTAATATTTAGCAGTTCTTTGCCCGTACTCACGTCCCAGATTTTGATCGTTTTATCGGAACTAGCACTCGCGATTTTTTTGCCCTCGGGATGAAAAGCGATCGATACCACTTTATCCTGATGTCCTGCGAAGGTTTGTAATAACTCACCCTTGCGCCAATTCCAGATCTTGATCGTTTGATCGGCGCTGGCGCTAGCCAAAGTTTTACCATCGGGGCTATAGGCGGTACTGTAGACCTGTCCAGTATGTCCTTCAATCGTGCGAATTGGTTGACCGCTGCGGAAGTTCCATAACTTTATGGTTTTATCAATACATGCCATCGCAAAGGTGTTGCCATTGGGATGCACGGCGATCGCATTAATGCCTGAAATGGAACCAAGGTGATTGGATAAGGTTCCGAAGGATTGATTGTTACGGACATTCCATAATCTCAAAGTGCGATCGTAACTGCCACTCGCAAAACTAAACCCATTGGGAAAGAACGCCACCGCCCTCACCCAGCCAGTATGCCCAGTGAGATTCAATCGTAATTTATAAGCAGAAACTACAGGGGCTATAGTTGGAGTCGGCGCGGGTTTAGTACTGGAATTGAGTAGGGCTAATTGAGGAAACATCTGCGGAAATTTCTCATAATTCAGCGTTGCCCAACCAACACCAACAAGACAAACTAAAATTAGCGCCCACCGCCCAGCATATTGTCCCATTGTAAAATCTGGAGACAGGAAAGTGTTTTGATCTTTACCTTTTGGTAAGTGATAAAGATCATAGAGAACTTCCTGCGCGGTCTGATAGCGATCTTCAGCATAATGTTTAACCATGCGATTGAGAATCGTTACCAACTCTGGACGCACCGAGGCTTCTATCTGCCAATCTAACAGATTTAGATCTTCGCGGCGGACTAAATTACTTGGATGTAAACCCGTCAATAACTGAATAGCGGTTAAGCCTAGGGCATAAATATCACAGGTAGGACTGAAACTCCCAAGAGCTTGCTCAAAAGGCATATAGCTAGGTGTGCCGAGAATAATTCCATTTCTTGCGACTGTAGCATAAACGCCTTTAAGCACAGCGAAGTTCGTAAGGACAAAGTGACTAGAATCATCTTTGCGGTGAATTAAATTACGCGGATTGATATCACCATGAATTATGTTGTCGTTGTGGGCGATATGTAAACTAGCGAGTAGTTGATTCAGAAAATTAATGATTTCCGACTCGCTATACAGTTTACCCTTGGCGATTTCATCACTCACCCTAATTCCCGCGATCGCTTCTTCAACGATATAAAATTCCTCCTCTTGTTCAAAATAAGTGGCAATCTTGGGAAAGTCAGCACTAAGTTCGCTCAATTTCTGCAATTTAGGAACTTCATTCTGAAATAGCGATCGCGCCCAATTGAGTTGTAAGTTAGTTTTATTAATCAGACAAAAACTTTTCGCGATCCAGCGCGGCATTTCTGTAATTACGGTGTCTTCTACTAAGTAAGTTTGTCCATAGCTCTCATCAGCGAGAGTTTGCACAACTCGAAAGCGTCCGCCCAAGAGATTGCCAAACACTTTGCTTATGGTTTGTGATGTCGCCATGAGAAACCTACTCTAACCGCAACTTTTAATATTATAAGTGTTATTTAGCCTTCGGCATATAGATATTGTTTAGCCTTCGGCAAAAAACACTACTGCTTAAATTATAACTTTGCATCTGACTTCGGCACAATGTAGAGAATGCCAGAAATCAACGTGAGTAATAGTGCAAGCCAGAAAAAAACGATCGCATAGGGAATTTTAATCAATAAAGCGGCGATCGCCACAATTTGCATCACAGTTTTGGCTTTGCCCCAAAAATTTGCACCGATGATTTGAGATTGATTGGTTTCACTAGGAGCATTCGCTGTCGTAGGAGCGCCGCGCCAAGCGGTGATTAACAACTCTCGCGTAATAATCAGAAACACCGCCCAAGCGGGAACTTGACCAAGTTCAATAAACAACAAAAATAAAGCGATCGTCAGGACTTTATCAACTAGAGGATCAAGAAATTTACCGAGTTCAGTAATTTGATTAAGTTTTCTTGCTAAATAGCCATCTAGCCAATCGGTAATCGCCGCAATAATAAATACACTCAGCGCGATTAGACGTGTAATTTCGCTATCTTGCCAAATAAATAATCCAAAAATAATTGGAACTGCGATCAATCTTGATAGAGTTACCCAAGTTGGTAATGTAATCATATGTCCTAACTATATTTTTCTCGACGGGCTAAACCGATTTTATTCTATAGCTGTAGTCACATTAGTAAAACCAAGAACTAGCGTTGCGGCGCGAAGCGCCG
>JANMFC010000407.1:0-5897 GCA_031377675.1 Pseudanabaena sp. OTE_70b_metabat_355
CTATTGATGAGTGTAACAATCGGGGGGCTACCACTATTATTATCAATGTTGAAATGGCAAGTTCGAGCGAAAGATATACCAAGATCTTGGTTTAGTCAATTTAAGATTCAGCCTTCTAGTACGATCGCTTTTATTTTTGAATTTTTTGTGATTGGAGGGATTGCGATCGCTGTTTTCTTACCCGTAATTTCTCAAACATAAAACCTCATTGGTAAAGCTTTGCGTCACCGATCCTGTTTGAGTTTTATAATAATATGAGTCCTTAAACCTGAAAAATAAGTATGAGAAAACAAGACCTGACCCTACGCAGTGATCATGGATGGAAGTCGGAAGAAGGTTATAAAATTTTTGTAGCCGATCGCGGTGCGGTGAGGTTTGACTTCCCAAAAGATTGGATTGTCAAGTTTAAAGAAAAATCAGTAAGTTTTCATGATTTGGAACCGACCGATGATACGGGCGCGTTAGAAATGTCCTTTAATCGTCTGCCCCCCAACGATTGGACAACCTTTCCCCTCAAAAAAGCACTTCAGCAAATCCTTGATGATGATGATCGCGAAATTTTGCATAAAGGCAAGATTACCAGCGCCAATCGTGACGGTATGCGACTGGTCTGGACTGACATCCGCTATATCGATGCTACCGAGAAAAGAGAAGCAACATCGCGCATTTTGGTTGGGATTGGTGGCAATGTGCAGGTGTTGTTTACCTTTGATTATTGGACAGAGGGTGAGGAGCAGATGCGGGAGGTCTGGGAAGCGATGTTGCGATCGCTACGTCTTGGCTTATTTATTCCTGATCCAACTAGAGGTCATGTAGTTAACCCCAGCTTAAATTAACGCTTCAGGATAGAAAAAAGTTTTGAGAGACTTTGTTTACAAGCTTTTCAAAACTTTTTTTGAGTTTGAGGACAGCGCAGAGCGCTGTAAAACGAAATAAATTGTCAATCTACTAATAAATACATCAAATAAACGTGTATTGTTGATTCACTTAAACAGCGATTTAGCTATGTATGTGTTCCGAGGCGAATAGACAATGGCAAAAGTGATTGCAACAGTAAACATGAAGGGTGGGGTCGGCAAAACTACCTTAACTGTAAATATTGCCACTTGTTTGGCAAAAATTCACCGTAAAAAAGTCTTAGTTGTTGATTTAGATACGCAGATCAGCGCCACGCTCAGTATGATTTCACCTGCCGAATTTGCGAAATGTCGCAAGGAAAATCGGACGCTGAGATATTTGGTTAGCCAAGCCATCAATCGTTATGGAGTACAGGTTAACGATCCAGAAGAAAAGGTCTGTCAAGTTAAAGATCTCGTGATTCCCCATGCTTGCAAAGTGCAAGGATTGGATCTGTTAGTAGGAGATATTGACTTGTATGATGAATTTCTCGTCTCCGAAATGTTGTATAACAGATCGCTGTTGTACGAAGAAAAACAGACGTTTCAGCAGACATGGAGCAAATTTGAGCAGACTTTAATTAAGGGTATTCTTGCTTCGGCAATGAAAAACTATGATTTCATCATTCTCGACTGTGCGCCTGGTTATAACTTAATTACTCGTAGCAGCATCGTGGCAAGTGATTATTATCTAATGCCAGCTAGACCTGAACCCCTCTCTGTTGTGGGTATTCAGCTACTAGAGAGACGCATTGAGAAGCTGCGTGAGGTCTATCGAGAAGACAATTCGATTAACATTCAACTTTTGGGAATTGTCTTTAGTATGTCCGCAGGTTTTACCCTGAGTCGATATTATCAAAAGGTGATGGATCGGGTTGCGGCGGATTTTAGCAGTGCTAAAATTTTTAAAACCAAGATTCCCAATGATGTGAATATTGCCAAGGCGGTAGACGAGTTTATCCCTGCGTCTATATCAAATCCTAATTCCGCAGGTTCAAAAGCTTTTGCTGAAATAACTGTGGAGCTTTTGAAGAAGGTAGAAGTGTCTTTAGGCATGAAAGAACAGACTTCTAGATTGAGTCTAGTTGATTTGGAATAATCACTTTTCAAAAGAAATAATTATGAACAAAAAACTTGTCATTAAACTTTTAGCTATCGGCACTGCTTATCTTATATTTCATATCATGATGCAATTATCCAGCGGTAATACTGGTAGTGGTGCTTCTATAGCTCAAGCTCTCAGGTGGTTGAGTTTTGGTATTAATGAAAGATATGGAGTGTTGACATTGATTTGTATTGCGTTTACGGCTGATTCATTATTAAAAAGAGTTCTGTAGCAATTTTGTGTTCTATTGTGTATCTAAGTTTTGCTGAGCATATTATATCTGCTTGCGATCGCCACACATTAGCAGGGCAGCGCGATTACGCTATTTTGCGCTTATTGTCTGAAAACTCTCTAAAACGAGAACAAGTCTCGGCAATTAACATTACTGACCTTGATTTTGAAGGGCGATCGCTGCAAATTCAAACCCGATACAAACGAAAAACTCAACCAAACCATCCCACAAATATTAGTCTCAGTTTAGACACAACCAACGCGTTACAAGACTGGTTGTCTTCTATCCATATTCCCAATGAGTTTGCCAGTGAATCTAGTGAAGCTTTACAAATACCCCTGTTTATATCCCTAGACCGCGCTAATTATGGACATCGGCTGACAGGGACTGCTATTTATAACATTGTTAAACGTGCGGCGATAAATGCTGGCTTCACCGAAGCGATCGCTCCTGAAAAGTTACGCTTTGCTCAAGAAAACTTTACCTTAAATCAAGATATTGAGACACTAAATAAGACCTGTATTGAGACTAATGAGACTCAAACGAGAAAAGGCGCTTTATCTAAATCAGAATACGAGACTCAATACGAGACTTATGGAGATACCTCTGAGTCTCAAATAAGAACTACTCCCTACACCCATAATGAATTTAGTCAAAATATATTAACGGCGTTACTAACTGACAAACGAAGTCTCAACACTCGCCGCGCCTATGAAAAAGATTTGCATTATTTTTTCTTAGCCGCTTACGGACAGAACCCAACAGAAGCTGTGATTGCGGAATTCTTGCAATTAACTCGATTTGAGGCGATCGCGATCGCCTTGAGATACAAATCCGATTTGATAGCCAAAGGTTTAAAAGAAGCCACGATTAACCGCCGTCTGTCAGCACTCAAGTCATTGGTGAACTTTGCGACCAAGTTGGGAAAATGTAGCTGGAATCTTGATGATGTCCAAACTGAAACAGTGCAGTCTTATCGTGATACAACAGGGATAAAGCCTGATGGTATCCGCCAGATGTTGCTAAACATTAATCGCGATAGCGATAAAGGGAAACGTGATTTCGCAATTTTGCGTCTGCTTTGGGACAATGCTCTCCGACGGAATGAAGTCGTCAGTGCGAATATTGGCGATTTTGATTTTGAAGGGCGATCGCTGCAAATTTTAGGTAAGGGACGTGGCTCTCAAAAGAGTCTCATCAGTCTTAGTATGGGAACTACAAACGCAATCCAAGACTGGCTATCTCGTAATGAGACTAAAGATAAGATTAAAGATGTCAAGCAGCCATTATTTACGGCGCTTGATCGGGGGCATCGCGGACATAGATTGACTGGCACGGCGATTTATCAAATTATTGACCAGTTAGCCAAAGACGTAAAAATTTCTAAGCAAATGTCACCACACCGTATTCGCCATTCTGCAATTACCGCCGCCCTTGAAGCGACAAATGGGAATGTTCGCAAAGTCCAAAAACTATCACGGCACAAAAAGCTCGATACCCTCATGCTCTATGACGACAATCGCACTAATATGCAAGGCGAAGTTTCTAGCTTATTAGGGGATTTAATTTAATAAGGTGATTCGTCCGCTTCGCGGATGAATCACCTTATTTAGATTATCTGTTTTAAATTGAATAGATAGTGATGCGCGGCAAAGCCGCGCATCACTATCTTCTATTTAGAAGAAAGTAGCAAGCCCTTTGGGACGAACATCTTTGTAATCGAGAATCTTCCGCACTACATCAAATGTAGACTGTGTATTATTAATCGGAATCAGAGCCGTTAGCTGTGCTGGTAAAACTTGCATCACAGCAGGCATATTTCGAGTGAATACATTGATCACGCGATCGCTTAATGAGTTATCGCCTCTCACAAAAGCCTTAGTGTAACTAAATTGGCTAGGGGCTTGGGGCAATCCTGAGATGTTGAATAGATTAAGTGGAATACCCTGTGATGAAGTCAGGAATCTCACAGTGGTCTCAGCGATCGCGCTAGTACTTCCACTATTTTCAATCTGAGTAAAGTAGTCGTAGAATTTGCCATTGCGATCAATTTGTCCAATGCGCTGAGAATCAATACCTGCAACCGTTCGCAATAGACCATAAGCCGATGGATCGCTTGGTAAAATCAGGCTGATATTAGCAAAATCCTTCAGTAACTGCACTTCGCTATAACCTAAAGGACGATTTTGGAGATCGAACAAACGCACAACGAGGCGATCGCCTGATTGCAATCCACGGATAAACGTAGCCCGTTGGTTAATCGCAAACTGATAGTCTCCCACAAAGCGCTCTTCCAGAAATCCCTTAGCGCGTTTTGATTTGATGGATAGGCGAGCGACAACTGCCGAAAGTCTTGATTGAGATTGCAAAGGTTGAGATTGCAAAATTGCTAGGCTAAAATGTCCACGATGGGGACTTTTGTTAGATAGCTCTGCACCTTCATATTCTTGATTACTTCTCGAAGTCGGGATCGGTCGATTATTGCCATCATAGACTTCATCTTCATCACTATCCCCATTATTTTTAGAAACGAAAATGGGTTGCATCGGCTGAGTGAGATTCCCACTAGGGTTCTGGTTGACCGATGTTTGAGAATTGATGATTTGAGAATTGATGATTTGAGAATTAGAAGATTGAGGAGAAGCTTGAGAATTGTTTGAGACACTCGTATTTGAAATACCCAAATCCCGATCTGATGGTTCTGAGTTGTTAGAATAAATTGCGGTTGTTGTGGGTGTAGTTATATTTGGTGCTGAAGTATTGATTGTTCCATTTGTTGTAGCTGGATAATTCGTAGCTGGATAGTTTGTAGCTGGATAGGTCGCCGTTGGATAATTTGGAGTTGAGAGAATACGTCCTGCGATCGCATCAGATACTCTAAAGGTTGGAATAGATCCAAAAGATTTAACCTCTTCGACTACAAAACTCGCATCTTTGACACCATTGGGCAAGTCGTAGCGGACACTGGTAATTGCCTTGACATCGCCATTATAAATATCATCTAGGGAAATTCTCTCGCTCAAACGATCAAGAGAAATCACTTCCACGGGGAGCAAATATCGACCCGCATTTTTATTAAGAAGTCTTGCACCAGAATTGGTATAAACTTCGCGCCATTCACCAGAACGCTTAACATAAAGTTGATAGACAGCATTAGCATATTTAGTAGTAGGTTTATTAGCTACGTCAAGCAAAATACCAATACTTGAGAGGTTGCCATTGTTATCCAGCAGACGTAACAACTTAACTCCTGTTTGCCAATCCTGAGGCAGTTGAGCAATCTTTTGATTTACATCTAGGGGAGAAGCGATCGCCCTTAATGGCAAGAAGAAAGGTACGCCAGTCAAACTTGTCGCCAGAATCGCACAAGAAACTTTTTGGAAAATATTATTATGAGAAGTTTTATTATCGGAAATTATATTTTGAGAAGTAAGATGTTGTTGGTTAAAGAGATTCTTAGAGAGGATATTCATTGTTCTTTATTCCTATAGGAGTATATGCAGCAATTTTCGCTGAAACTCGTGTAGGACATCAGACGAATTAGTTTGGTTTTTAGTTCCAAGTATTATAGGTGTAGCCAACCAAGTCGGGACATAAAACCCAAGAGAGAAAGGCGGCGCTTAGCGCCGCCTCTGTATTTGGTTTTTTGTTTTTGCAAACTTTT
>JANMFC010000470.1:0-1957 GCA_031377675.1 Pseudanabaena sp. OTE_70b_metabat_355
TGGCGAATCAGCTTATTTGGGTTTTATATTTAATTATGTTCACCTATTTAACTAAATTCAAAATGGTAGAAGTTCACGCCTATTCCGATTTACGCACAGGTCGCCTGATTAGCCGCTACAAGCGCTTTTTTGCAGACATAGAACTAGACAATGGCGAACTCATTACAGCCCATTGCGCTAACACAGGACCAATGACGGGAGTATGTGAAATTGGCAGTCCCGTGTTAGTTTCCTATCATCCCAACCCCAAACGAAAGTTAGCCTATAGTTGGGAAGCGATTTATCTTGATGATCAATGGATTGGCATTAATACGAGTCTGCCTAATCGGGTAATTGGGAATATGCTCGATCGCCATTTACTTCCAGAATTAGAACCATATAATGCGGTTAAAGGCGAAGTTGCCTATGGCAATGAAAAGAGTCGGATTGATTTTCTATTAACTGATTGTGAAACTGGGAAAAGAACCTATGTGGAAGTAAAAAACACAACTTGGTGTAGGGGCAGTTTAGCCTTATTTCCCGACACTGTGACGACAAGGGGACAAAAACATCTACGCGAACTGATGTATGTAATTAATGAAAATACTTCAGCAGCTTTAATCTTTTTTATTAATCGTGGTGATTGCGATCGCTTTGCGGCTGGTGCAGAAGCCGATCCTGAGTATGCAAAACTACTCAAAGAGGCGATCGCTAAAGGCGTAAAAGTGTTAGCCTGCCGCTTTGATATACAACCAACCAAGATTGATTATTTGGGGCTAGCAAATCTAGAGTGGTGAGTCCAGAGATTCAAAGGCGATTCAAATGCGACAGAACAAGGTGCTTAAGCCCCTTGTTCTGTTTGCGAATTGTTTCAGATTGCCATATCAAGCTATAAAGCATCTGTAAAAGGTCTTACGATTTTCCAAAATGTATAGGGAACTCCAAGACTTAAAACAAAATAAACTGCTAATTCTGCCATAGCTTAATAAACTTGTTCCTTGTGAGAATGTGAGTTTGGAGGATTAGTCTGAGAATTAACTTAAGAATTAACTTGAGACTGATACTCTACAACGATCAACTAGTATACGTCTTTAGCTATGGTTTAGCTAGAGTCAATGTAATGATTTTTGCATAGTTACAGCAATTTGGTTGCAAATCCGCCACAAATTAAAATATAAAATCCATTGCGGGGCTTCGCCCTGCGACCCTTCTTGTAACTACATAGTTGAGGATGGGCGGCGCAAAGCGCCGCCCATCCCTAACTATGTAAATCGTTTTTTGTGCAGTGATATTGCCATATCGGCACAATAAATAAAAAAAACTTAGCTAAATCGCCTAACTTATGGTAGCCTTTCTCCCTGACGGGGTTATTCCCAACTAAACAATAAGCAAACAACATCGTTGCTCACGCGAGGAAATGATATCTGTGAAAAATATAACTAAATTTTTGATCGGCTTGACTGCCTTGGGATGCGTGTCAACGATCGCCGTACCAACAGTCAAGGCTCAGCCAGCGTATGGCAGCTATTTGGGGGTTGGCGCTAGCTTTGGTTTTACTGGCGGCAATGCCAGTGCTAACGAAAATTCTCGCACATCGGGCGTGGTTGCTGCTCGCTACAAGTTTCTCGAATTTCCTGTATCATTACGCACCCAAATCTTGGTCGGCAACAGTACCGCCGTTGTGCCGACAGTTTCCTTTGATGTGCCATTAAATTTTGATACTGATATTTACATTGGTGCTGGTGTTGCTCTTGCCAATACCATCGATACCACACCAGTCGGCAACAAAAATAGTTTCGTGATTCAACCAGGAATTGATTACACCTTACCGAATAGTAATATCGTATTATTCGGCAATGTTATTTTTGCTTTCGATGCCTATCGTAATTCCCCTGGCACATCCGCGACATCCCTGCAAACAGGCTTAGGCTTAAGGTTTTAGCTATAAAAAAAGAGGGTTGCGGCACTTTGTGCCGCA
>JANMFC010000471.1:0-6593 GCA_031377675.1 Pseudanabaena sp. OTE_70b_metabat_355
TCCGTTCTGCGGCGCGAAGCGCCGCAACCTCTAATTCTTCACTGGGATAAACAAGACTGTATGGCTGTGGGGTATGATGCTCTGAGTGCGTTTAGGTTAAATAAAAGTTCGTGTTAGATATTAAGCTCGTGCGATCGCAGCCCGAACAGGTGCAAGCTCGCCTCAACAATCGTGGCAAAGGTTACGACATTACTAGACTAGTTGAACTAGAGCAGGAAGTGCGCGTATTAGAGACGCGGCGATCGCATTTGCAAGCCGAAAGTAATGATATCGGTAAGCAAGTTGGATTCAAGATGAAATCAGGTGCTGCTGAATCAGAAATTCAAGCCCTAAAGGCTAAATCCCATGAAGTCAAACAGCTACTTGCCGAACTGGAGCCACAGGAAAAATCTTTGCGAGAAGAAAGCAACAAGATTTTGATGACGCTGCCGAACTTGCCTAGCGAAACTACGCCAATTGGGGCAAATGAAACTGAAAATGTCGAAGTACGACGTTGGGGCGATGAATACAAAACTACACCCACTGATATTCTGCCCCATTGGGAAATTGGCGAGAAATTAGGAATTCTCAACTTTGAACGCGCTGTCAAAATCTCTCAGGCTCGTTTTGTGAATCTGATCGGGGCGGGAGCCGCCCTCGAACGCGCTCTGATTCAGTTCATGCTGAATACTCATACTGCTAATGGTTATATCGAAGTTGCCCCGCCGCTTTTAGTTAATACCGACAGCATGACAGGCACGGGGCAGTTACCAAAGTTTGCCGATGACCTATTCAAATGTGCAGAAGATGATCTCTGGTTAATTCCTACGGCGGAAGTTCCTGTTACCAATCTGTACCGCGATGAAACCATTGAGGCAGAAACCTTGCCAATTCATCACTGTGCCTATACACCATGTTTTCGCCGTGAAGCAGGTAGTTATGGTCGGGATACCAGAGGCTTGATCCGTTTGCATCAGTTCAATAAAGTTGAACTGGTCAAATTTGTGCTTCCCGAAAATTCGGCTGAGGAGCATGAGAAGTTAGTGCGCGATGCTGAATCAATCCTGCAAGCTTTGAAATTACCCTATCGCGTTGTTGAACTTTGCTCAGGTGATATTGGTTTCAGCGCCGCCAAGTGCTACGACCTTGAAGTATGGCTGCCGAGCGCCAATACTTATCGCGAAATTTCTAGCTGTTCCAATTTCCATGATTTTCAAGCTAGACGCGCCAATATTCGCTTTAAGAGCAAGGGTAAAAAGGGAACTGAGTTTTTGCATACTCTCAATGGTTCGGGTTTAGCGGTTGGACGCACGATGACTGCAATTCTTGAAAATTATCAGCAACCTGACGGACGGGTTCTCATTCCTGAAGTCCTACAATCTATACTCAACAAAGAATATCTGTAGAGCCAGAGAAAAGTTTAAAAGTGCCGCGAAGCGGCACTTTTAAACTTTTCTCTGACTGGGGTTTTAGCGCAAAGCGCTGTATTTATAGGAAGTCTCTTAGGAGAATTGAAAAATGGAAGAATTACTTGAGCTTAAAGAATTTTTGGTTAGTGGCGACATCCCCCAAGCGCTTTTTTTGGTGGAGGAAATGACCGAAATGAGCAAAGATGATAAGCTCAACAAAATTTCTAGTTTTGCCAAGGTGCTACTACTTCATTTAATCAAACGTGCCGCCGAAGCAAGGACAACGCGATCATGGGATGCTTCGATTGAGAATGCTATCTATGAAATCCAGAAAACTAATCGTAGACGGAAGTCTGGCGGTACTTATCTTTCGCTTGCCGAGTTGAAGGAGTCCGTGGCTGAATCCTATCGAGTGGCTTTGTCTGGTGCGGCTGCCGAAGCTTTTGGTGGCTGCTATACGGTAAGTCAACTAGAGGCTATGGTCGATCGCACCACAATTATTGATGAAGCGATCGCTTTAATCTTGAATCAATAAGTTGCTAATAGTTCACCAAAAAAATAAGCGAATAGCATTACCAACCTTAGCGCGAGGCGCAACTATGGCTACGATTCACCGACTACATCCTGAAAATCCCCAGCCACGCACGATCGCTCAGATCGTAGCAGCCCTGCGTGGCGGCGCGATTATGCTTTATCCCACGGATACAGTCTATGCGATCGGTTGCGATCTCATGTCCAAGACAGCGATCGAGCGTGTGCGTAAACTCAAGCAGATGTCGAACGATAAACCCCTCACCTTTTTATGTTCTTCTCTGTCCAATATTGCTGAATATGCAAATGTGTCGGATGTGAACTATCGCACAATGCGAAGTCTAGTTCCAGGACCTTTCACCTTCATTTTGCCAGCGACTAAACTTGTACCGAAATTGGTATTAAATCCCAAACGCAAAACCACAGGGATTCGAGTTCCCAATCATTTAGTCTCACAGGCGATCGTTGAGGCTTTAGGTAATCCGATTATTTCCACATCGGCAAATTTGCAAGAAGAAGATCTGGAAGAGCAGGATTTTGGCGATCGCGATAAAAATAGTAAACACCGCGATGTCGATAATTTGCCGAAAATGGAATTGTTCGATTACTTTGAGAAGATAGTCGATCTGATTGTTGATGATGGCTCGGATTATCATTACGAAGTTTCCACGATTCTCGACTTGACCGATGATCTGCATCCGCAGATTTTACGTCAAGGCTTAGGAAAGTTTCTGGATAAGTAGATTTTACGCGAATTATGTTCTTTATGCTAAGCCTTTTGTCCGTTCATAAGCAACATTAACTTTGCTATAGTCTTTTTGTGACTGCTAATCTCTAAAACTATTTTTATTTTTTTTTGCAGCTTCGCTAGAAAAACTATCGTAAATTGATAAATCATGACTCATTTTCCTATCGTTGAATACGACCAAGCGACTGATCCTAAAGTCAAAGCTGTGTACGACGAAATTCTGTCAGAGTTGGGTTTTGGCATTATTCCTAACCTGTTCAAGTCAATGGCAATCAATCCTGATATCTTGGAGGCGAATTGGAAAAAATTTAGCTCTACAATCCTAAAAGGTGATGTTCCACGCACTCTCAAGGAAATGGTCGGCGTTGCTATTTCGCAATCGAATAATAGTATGTATGCGTTGAAAGTTCATTTGCATGGGCTGTCGGCATTGGGAATGAGTGAAGAAGTTCTATCTACTTTAGTTTCCAATTTCGATGCTTGTCCATTACCAGCTAGAGAAAAGGCGGTAATTAAATTTGGCTTGTTAGCGGGAACTAATCCCCTTGAGCTAAATGAATCTCACTATCAAAATTTACTGGATTTAGGATTAGACCAATCAGAAATTTTTGAGATTGTGGCGGCGGCTGATTTGTTTTCTAGTGTTAATCGTTATACTGATGCGATCGCCCTAGAGATAGATTCTTTATAGTAATCTAAAATAATTAAGACATCATGAATTCTTCGCCCGAATCTCTGACTGACAAACAGCTTGATAGTTTAAATCGAGACAACCTTTTATTAACCGCTCGCGCCCTACTTGCCGAAGCTCAAGCGTTATCTGTCAGGATTGCTGCGGTCAATGAGATTGCCACGGCTATTAATAAATCGCTTAACCTTGATGAAATATTAAGAGTTATTGGTAAGCAAGCTAAGTGGTTATTGGACTTTGAGCATCTTAGTGTATTTCTTATTAATAATGACTCTGGGCGTTTTATTAAGTTAACTGGTGCTAATGTTGAATTTAATCAACACGATATTAACCCCAATAGCAGTTTCCACAAAGCTCTTACAACTGGTCAATCGCAACTTGTCAAGCAAGCTTCGAGCGAAGAATTTCTCAATCAGTATAGTTCTCAAATCATATTAGCTCTTGAAAGTTACAAAAAAATTCTGGGAGTAATTATCTTTGCTTCCACAAAACCACAGATATACAATCAAGAAGATCTGCGAATCGGTTATTTACTTGCCTTACAACTCTCTTCGGCAATTTACAATGCTAATTCTTTTGAAGATTTAAATTCGCTTAATTCAGCCCTTGAGATAGAAAGACAAAAATCAGAAAGCCTGTTGCTGAATATTTTACCTTCCGAAACAGCTCAGGAGCTAAAACTTACAGGCAAAGTTAAGCCTGTTTATCATCCCTTAGCAACCATCCTATTTACTGATTTTGAGGGTTTTTCGAGAATTTCTGGTTTAATGACTCCCGAAGATTTAGTTGAAGAACTTGATTATTGTTTTTCTGCTTTCGATCAAATTATCGAAAGCCATCATTTAGAGAAGCTTAAAACCATTGGCGACAGTTATATGTGCGGTGGGGGAATTCCCATGCCTAGTCCAGCCCATCCATTCTATGTAGTATTTGCTGCGTTACAAATTCAAGAATTTATGGAGTTGCGTAAAAAGCAAAAATCTGCACTAGGTTTACCATATTGGAATACGAGAATCGGCATTCATTCAGGTCCATTATTAAGTGGCGTTATTGGTAAAAAGAAGTTTCTGTATGATGTTTGGGGAGATACGGTTAATCTTGCTTCAAGAATGGAATCTTCGGGAGTGGCAGGGAGAGTCAATGTATCCAAATCAACCTATGAGTTAGTCAAAGAAGTTTTTGATGCTGAGTATCGCGGCAAAATTGTCGCTAAAAATATGGGAGAAGTGGATATGTATCTAATTAAAGGGATTAAAGATAGAACTTACACAAAAGAACAAAATGTAAAGACAATTCATGAATTGTCCTTACAACAAAATGTAGCTTTTAAGTAATTTTTGCGTAAGTCCTAAAAGATTGATACAGTAAATGTTGAGTCCTACGTTGACATGAAACGTTGCTAACATCAAACGTTGCGAATATTAATCTTGATCAGGAAACAATTGCGATATGTATATGTTAAGAAGATTTCCACTATTATCTCTAGCGCTAGTATTAGTTGGTTATATCGGCTATGGATGGCTATTATCTATTCATAGAGCCGATTGGCGGATCTGGATTCCCATTGGCGCGATCGCTTTTGGTATGGATTGGATATTTTCGGTAGGATGGGCGATCGCTGCGATCGCATTCGTGTTTTTTAATAAAGCTCAGTTTGGCTTATCACTGGGAATAAGTATTGTCTGGGTGATGTTAATGTATGTGGCAAGAAACGAACTCCGATCATATTTGCTACATAACCGCGCATTAAGTTTTTTTGTGCTGACGGCGATCGCAGGAACAGGGCTAGGTTTGGGATGGTTTACGGACACATTACCAATGATTCGCACCTTTGGCGATTCATTACTCAAATAAAACAACCAAATTTCGGTATATATTCCACTTATTGATATGGAGTGCTAAGTCATGGCGATCACCTTAGAAAACACCAGTTTTAAAATTAATCAGCTTTCTCTGACAGAATTTTTGGATTTGCCAGAAACTAAACCCGCTAATGAATTTATCGATAGTCAAATTTATCAAAAGATCATGCCCCAAGGTAAACACAGCAGATTACAGACCAAGTTTGCAGCGTTAATTAATGAGCGTGGGGAGCCAAATTGTATCGCCTCAGCATTTTGTGAATTGCGCTGTACCTTTTCTGGTCGTTCGATTGTGCCAGATATCGCGGTATTTGAATGGAGTCATATTCCCCTTGATGATCGTGGGGAACCTTTAAACAAAATCCAAATTGCGCCTGATTGGGTGATTGAAATTCTTTCACCTGATCAGTCAACAGTTTTAGTGATTGACAAAATTAGATTTGCTTTAAAGAATGGAACAAAATTGGGTTGGCTAATTGCCCCCCAAGAGAGAAAAATTCTAACATTTAATGCCAACGGTTTTGATAGTCACCAAGGTCGTGATGTTCTACCCATGTTAGAAATATTTAGAGATTGGCAACTATCGGTTGATGATGTGTTTAATCTACTTAGTTTTTTCAACAGTTAGCTTAGATGGAAATTTGATGAGAGCGATTGTTCCAGTAGAAGGCGATCGCTAAATTGATCCATTTGAGAATGTAATAAAGTCCTGTAAAGATAATAAAAAATACGAGTGTCCCCAAAAAGAAATTGGGACTTTCGAGATTGTTAATCGCGTCTTGAATCACGCGGCGTGGCTGTGTCAACACATACCAACTATTTAAGCGATTAACTCGCCCCCAATACACCCCGATCGCACAGATAAAATTGATGCTGATTTCCACCCAAGTCGTATTTTTTACGAGCTTGCTCAAACTTAAATAGTTCGCGAGATTCATCATAGACAAGACATAAAGTTGATAGCCCAGCAAAATAAAAGCAAAATACTGCGGGATTAATACAAAAATTACGCCGTTAGTCGAAATATCAGGCAACCTTGTATCATAAACAAAATGAATAATGTCAGTCAGGATATAAGGAGCATTGGGCAAAAACAAGATAAATATGGCTACACCGAACCACCAAATTAAATTTTGGGGTAATTGTTTAGGCGATCGCTTAGCAAATCGTTTGTCAAATAAGATAAAACTAAGCGCACAGGGAATTATAGCTAAAAACAAATTCCAGCCCATCCACCGAAAGTTATTTAAAAACTGCTCAAATGCTTCTGTCATGGCTTTTTACTGAGTAATATGTATCGCTAACGTTAGGATCAGTGGGGGCAAACACAGTAAGGGTAGTTAACTCGAATAAGCTTGAACACGTCTTCGGTA
>JANMFC010000479.1:0-5121 GCA_031377675.1 Pseudanabaena sp. OTE_70b_metabat_355
TGAATCCGTTGTCAAAAAGTTTCAATCCCTAAAAGGGTTTCAGAGGCTTTGAAGCATTTTTAAATTTCTGCCAAAATTATCGCGAAGTTGTTTCAATCCCTAAAAGGGTTTCAGAGGCTTTGAAGCATTTACCAGATCCTAACCCTACGGTTAGGTCACCTGTTTCAATCCCTAAAAGGGTTTCAGAGGCTTTGAAGCTCAGTAGCTCATCAATCTCATGATCCAGTTCAAGCGTTTCAATCCCTAAAAGGGTTTCAGAGGCTTTGAAGCGGAATACGCAAGAAAGCGCGAGCTATATCTGAAAAGGTTTCAATCCCTAAAAGGGTTTCAGAGGCTTTGAAGCCGTGCATTGTTCTTTCGCTGAATTTGGCATTAGGAAAGTTTCAATCCCTAAAAGGGTTTCAGAGGCTTTGAAGCCGCTCGCGCTTGAAAAGCATATCATATTTGGTTTTCAAGGTACATTTGCGCGAACCACGAAAATTATAGCAGATTTGGACTTGTTCGACAGATTTTATAACTTGGGCTAACAGGTGAAAACTCATATTTATCAACACATTCCAGACTTGCGCGAACCAAATAACTCGCCCGATCGCCTCCAAAAACATACCAGCCAAGACTTGTAAAACACTAAATCGCATACTATTTGCCAAAACACCCACCAACTCGCGCAAATTGTGAACTGAAAATCAAGCAAAAAATATTGTCTCGTCTCGTACCTGCTCGCCACCAATACGTTCTATTTTAGGCTGACAACAAGCACATAGAGAATAAAAGCGAATACTATCCTCATCTGGCTTAATTAACTTACTCAAACGCGATCGCAACTTAGCGTATTGAGCATCAGTAAGTTCGCACTCAAACACACTAAACTGCATCCATTGACCATAGGACTTGAGAATCTTATGGATCTTAGTACGGCGTTTATCTTCAGAGATATCGTAGGAAATGACTAGAAACATAACTTACTTTAAAACCAACGGCGGATACTTATCTGTCTCATCCATTAGATACTTAGCCAGCAACCTTGCCTGAAGCTCAAAAGCCTCCTGATAAGTGCATTTACGACCCATCACAGGATGTTTAAATTCTGACTGTTTCTTCTGTTCGTACAGCGTTAAAAATACCTTTCGCGCATCATTAGACAGAGAAATAGCCTTGCTGAGTGGCTCAGAAGTAAAATCCTTCGGCGCGATCGCCTTACGATTAATTGCCGACAGCACGATCGCATCGACAATCAAAGGGCGAAACTCTTCCATTAAGTCGAGGGCAAGACTGGGACGACCATAACGCTCCGTATGCAAATAACCTAGATAGGGATCGAAACCGACAATATTTAAGGCTCCCTGCACATCGTGACGCAATAGAGAATAGCCAAAACTCAACATCGCATTTACAGGATCGATAGGCGGACGACGATTGCGGGTGGTGAAGCTAAAACCTTCGGCGCGAATTAATTTTGGAAAAGCTTGCCAATAGACAGCACTGCCATGCCCCTCCACACCACGCAAACTCGCGATCGCCTTAATGGTCGCCAGCGAATCGATCGCTCGTTCGAGAGCATCAATCGCTTTCTGTAAGTCATTATCGGGATAATCCCGCAGATGTCGCATTAATGACGCACGATAATTTTTTAACTTGCCGCGCACAAAAGCTTGCACCATATGGATTGCCTTTGGTGTTTCTCCTGCTGCACCCCATTGCGATCGCCTCACAAAAATATTTTTAGTTAGCTCAGGTTCTAAGCGACCGAGAAATCGCCCCGTACCTGTCATGAAGGACATCGGGATTTTTCGCTCTAAGAGTTCGATCACTGCCGCAGGTGAAATTGTGGCACGACCGAGGATTACTAATCCATCGATTTTGATCAGTGGCACATCTAGGATTTGCTTCTTCTCAGCCTTCACCGTTAAGCGTTCATCGGTCTTGCCAATAAACGAGTCATCCTGACTTACATAAACCGTTCCCATTGCTTTTAAGCTCCTTCTTTATACTTGCTAACCTTTTCTTTTGCCATCGGTACGCACTGACTAAACAGGCTGCAACCTTTGCAACGATTGCCATAGATCGCAGGGGGCATCTTGCCAGTTTCCATCATTTGAGTGATTTCAGTAATTGCCGCGATCGCCTCATTTCGCAACTCAGCCGTAATCTCAATCTCTTGTCTCTGGTGCGTTTGAGCATAATATACATAGCCCTTCGTAATACTTTTACCTGTCATTTCTTCTAGACAGAGCGCTTGAGCGACAACCTGCATCGCATCGTTATCCCATTCTCCTTTATGTCCACGTTTGTATTCAATGGGATAGAGATTGCCATCAACTTCTTCAATCAGATCGGATTTACCAATCAAGCCATATTGTTCTGACTTCAGCCAGATCGCCCTGATTTGCCAAGTCTCTTCCCGTTGATTTTCGCCAACCGTATGCACCCGTTGATGTAAATCCGTTCCTTCAATCGTGTAATGATTTTCGACAAATTCACCCGCACAAAACATGCGCCAACATCGATGATGACAGTATGCGTATTGATTAAGCGCAGCAATGGGAATTGGTTCCATAATGATATTCGTAATTGATAATTCGTAATTCGTAATTTATATTCTTCTACCCATCCCCATCCCCATCGTTGTCTTCCTCCCAATTCCCGAAAACATGGCAAAATCGGCAAGAGCATTAATCTGTTTAATACTTTCTGGCGAAGCGTCACCGAGAATTCGATAACCAATTTCGCCAACACAACCGATAAAGCTATGGTTGTCATAGTTCTTGACTACTTCGGTTTTGATATCAAAACGGCTGGGAAAGATATATTCGATGATTTCAGGATTGATTGGGATTTCGCTATAGGTATTCCAGCGATCGCATAGGCTCTTAAATACATTGTCGCGGGTAGGCAATGGCGAATCGTATTTGCCCTGACGGAAGGCGGTGGGGGTGGCTAGCTGAAAGGTGATATTGCGTTCGGTATCGGAAGCGCGATCAAAAATTTGTTGATAAGTGGCAAAATTTGACCAAGGTTGGCTCGATTGCGGTGTGCCGAGAATGCTGGTGATATATAAATCGGCGGAACCAAGATGAAAGGCGCGATCAGGGTTGAGATTGAGCCAAAGTCCTGTGAGTTTGCTAAACAAAACTTCGTCTAACAAAGTAATCCGCCACCAACAAGAATTCGCGGCTGGAATATCACGGCTATAATCCCATACTAGCGATCTCGTCCCTCTAGGCTGAATTGGACTTAATCCAAATCCTTTATTGGCTTTTTCACCATGTAGGCGATCGCCTAATTCCTTGTCAACCGAACTCACCAATGTCAAAAAAAGCGCATGAATATGCCGCCCCGTCAAAAATTCTGGATAAATGGGTGTTTTGGGCATAAAATTAACAACTAAACTATGAGGCATATTTTTTACCTATGGATGACTTAACCGAAAGAATGTTTGCCACATCAACAATTGACGATCCAGTAGAAACTCGCCAACTATATTTGGAGATGGAATCTAGTCTGCCGATCGCTGTTCGTTTTAATGAGCAGGGGCTAAAGGGTTTGAAAGCACAAGGAGTTAACATAGAGGGAAATGGTGATGGATATTGGATTGAGAAACTGATGTATTCGGGAGACATGGGCGGTATTCTCTGTACTGTAAGTAATAAGAAGTTATTTCAGTCCAATCAAACCGTTATTTCGATTACCCATCTCAAGGTCGATCCCGCTCATCCTTTGGCAGAAAGGATCAAGGAATATCAGAAAAAACGCGCTTTAACTTTGGCGATCACTAATAGTGGTACAAAGAGAGCATCGGCAAAACCTAAACGAAACAAAAGAGGTTTTGGTAGCTAGCCTAAGAAAAATAATCACCAATCACCAATTATCATGGATGACCTAGCAACAGAAAAAGACATAGAAAAAGTAAAAGCCATAACTGAAGATTTGCTTAACTCTTCGACCATTGACGATCCAACAGAAGCGCGTGAGCTTTTGTTGGATCTAGAAGCGAATCTACCGATCGCAGTTCGCTTTAACGAGTATGGGCTTTTGAATTTACAAGAGCAAGGATACAATTTGGACGATAAGCATGGTATTTTTCAGGTTGATAAGATTTTCTATATGGGAGATATGGCTGGAATTCTCTGCGGGATTGAACATGAGGTGGATTCTGAGAAAGAGTTAATGATGACTTCGATAACCCATCTCAGGGTCGATCCCACTCATCCTTTAGCTAAGCGAATTCAGCAATATCAGAAGAAACGGGTGATCACTATGATGATTGCTGATGGTCTCACAAAGCGCGGTGGACAAAGAGCTAAAAGACAGAAGAGAGGTTTTGGTCGCTAATCCAAAAGTCCCGATCGCTCTAAAATGCGATCCGACCAGATCTGTGCTTTTTCATGGCTCGACATCCTCATAAATATCGGAAATGGCGATCGCTACAATTATTTGACTTTGCGATCGCGGCTGATTTCTTTAAATTAAGCAACAATGTAACGTACTTTATGAAGTAGGCGATCAACTATAATTGGGATCGACTTTTTAAATGCAAATAGTGCGATCGCTTTATTCCCAAAAATCAAAAATCAAACCCAAAAATCGACACTTAACATCGTTTCGATATCGTCTCCAAACTGCCATGTATCAGGAAATTGATACCCTTTTTTTGAATACTCATCTTTGACAGTACCTAGAGCCAAAAACCAAGCATCACTTAAAGAATCATGCCAACAAGCTTTTAAGCTCGGCGTATTTTTGAGTCTTAGGATGATGCGGCGGCGCTGCTCTCTAATCGTATTTTCCCAACCGTTAAAGCAATCGGGCATATCCACATAGAGCCGTTTGAGTAAGTGTGCTAACAAAGTCTCCAGCCTACTCTCTAACTCTTGCTTTTCAGAACGTCCCAAAGCCTCGATCTCCTCTATCAAGTTCTCAAAATCTACATGGTCAAAGTCTTTAGCCCTTATTTTGGCTACAGTTTCCTGAGTCCAGAGCAGAAAATCTGACTCATATAAAGATTTTTGCGTGATTGTTTGAGTCATTTGTTCTGCCCTCTAGCTTTGCAATGATTTTGATGATATTGCTCAATCTTTTGTTATTTTTAGCATAAGGTTTAGGATGGCAGCGATCGCATTA
>JANMFC010000495.1:0-5769 GCA_031377675.1 Pseudanabaena sp. OTE_70b_metabat_355
TTCATTTCGTCGAGTGAGTTCGCATTGGAAATCCTAAATTTGTTGTGATAGGGTTCGAATTGGCTCAGCCAGAGTTTGTCTTTGTCTGTGCGAAGTCGAAGCCCTATTTTTCTCATAAATGATTTAGGACTGCTAAATCCACAAAAAAGCAGCCTGTTTGATGGGTTGCTTTTTGTTGAGGCGATCGCGTCTCTTGATCGCTTCCCCTAGAAAGTAGGAGACTACTGTGGTGCGCCCAAGAAATCGCGCTTGCCTAGCTTGACACCGCAATGTCTGAGGATGTCATAGGCCGTAGTTACATGGAAATAGACATTTGGTAAAATGAAGAATAGCAAATAGGCTTGTCCAGAAAAAGTCAGCGTTTCTTTCCCGACAGTTAGAGTAATCACATTCTCTTCCGAACCATCAATCTGTTCGGGTTTGAAAGACTCAATGTAGACAACGGCTGATCTCAGCCGATCGCAAAGCTCTGTAAAAGTGGTTTCGTTATCTTCTACTGCGGGTGCTTCTACCCCTGCCAATCTTGCAACACCACGTCTCGCAATGTCTGAACCAATATGAACTTGACGGATAAGTGGCAACATATCAGGATACAAGCGGGTAGCAATCAGTACAGAGGGATCGATTTTTTTGGTCTCAGCATGAGCCGCGCCCTTTTCGAGAATTGCAACTAGATTATTAAGCGATCGCACTAGGGAAGGAATCGCAACCTGATACATCGAAATAGTCATTAAAGCTTCTCCAGTTTCTTGATAAATTAATCTTTGGAACTCGGACATCACTATAACTGATCGCGACATTCACCGCGAATTAAGTTCTAACTGGATCTAACTTATAACTAGTGGGTTTCCAATCGATCGCGTCCTTTAGCGAATAGGAGACGAACTACCGTTCCAAGGTGCTTGATTCGACTGCATCAGTATTACTGTTTATTATCATCTCTTTGTCAAACTAGATTTTTGCTCTTTTGGCAACCCTCTTAGGAACAAAACATTAATAAGCTACACATTTTGTTTCTAAATCATATGAAAATCCTACTTTGACATTCTAAATATTCATCTGAATAATTTTTTGTTCTTTACCAGTGGTTATTGAGATTTTACCAGTCAACCACTGCGTTAATTGTGCATCATGAGATCGCTATAATCTACTCATTCATCATCATCGTCATTATCATATTGCTTAGGTGCTTTACCCTTTTGATCGATTACCTTCGCCTTTTTGAGCTTAGGATCAGGCTCATCAATACTTTCTAACACTACATTGAACTCCCACCAATCGCCAAAATCAAATACATAGGTAATGCGATCGCCGATATTAATTTGCCAATCTCTCAGCAAGATCTCATCGGTAAAGCCATCTTCATCACTATGTTGAGTATAGGAATGATTAATAGTCTTAACGAAGCCTTGACGATCTTTGTAGGTGAACTGATGGAGATGATCGTTATAAAAGTTAAAAGCTTCGAGAATTGCCGAACTAAAATCGTAGAGTGTCAGATCAGAAGGAATGACAATCTTACGCCAGATCGTCTCTTTAGAAAACTTGTCCTTAGACTTCTGAACATGGATTTGCAGGGATACTTTAAAAACGAAGACACCATCTTGGGCTTCAGGCTCAGGTAGCTGCAAATTATTATTCCATTCAGAAAATAAATCTAGCGCTTGAAATTCTTCTTGCAGGATCTCTGTCGGTGTTGACTTCTGCACGACTATATCGAATTTCGTTTCTACAGGCTGTGATTCCGATTGCGGTTCTATAAATAAATCCGACAGATCATCTTCTGCTTCATTAAACAGCCCCCTTTTCCAATCAGTTTTCTCCAATAGTTCCATGATGGCTTTCCCAAAGGGTGAGGCTTTTGCCTTAGTCAACCGCCAGCCTTTACCCGCTAGAGGTTCAGTATCTTGTAATTCTATAAATCCAAATAAATTCAACAGAGCCACATTGTGTAATTTCAGACGATTTAACCATTCGTTACTTTTGGAATTGTTAGGAGAATTATTAGTCGAATTGTCAGTAAAGTTTAAGTTCTCTTTGGCGATCGTTCCCCAAGAACTAACTACAAAGTACCATTCAGGCAAGGCGCGGCGGTCATTGTCCATAATACCTTCACTGCTATAATAAATCCATGTGGCAAGCAGATTGAAATACTTCTCGATCGCATTTAGTCCTTGCCATGAAATTAAAACTTGCGGATCAACGCTGAGTATATTCTTCTTTTTGTCTAGTTGCACCACAGCGATCGCTGAGCCACGCAGTAGCAAATAGAGTCCATGAATATAGGGATAGGATTTTTGGCTAGGACGCTGAAAATTAATGGTGACGGGATGACTGAGACGGCTATTGAGATCACCAAGATACTTAGGCGCGATCGCCTGTTGATTAGCACTGACCTCGACTTTATGAAGTTGTAAGAACTCGATAAAAGTCTCAAAATCCTGCACAATCGCATTGGGTTGAGTTGCCGAAAAAATGGTTGCACTCAGCACTTTTCTGGACGACTGCGATAAAGGTTTCTGATCAGGCTGAGGGAGAGTCAAGAAAGGCATGAGTTTAAACATATTGTCAATTCCTATAATGTTGATTACAAATCTAACTAAATAAAATCATTGGCAAAATTGATTAACTTAGATGTTGCACCATTCTGGAAAGGGGTTGCAAAGAGAGCAAAAGTGTGAAAAAAGGGCGTACTAGAAAAATTCAATAACGACTATGGAAAGCATCGTTAAGTATACCCAAGGGCTAGTGTATAGCAGTGATGCTCAGAAATTTGTGAACTGGTTTAAGGAATTGTACAATTTGTAAACGATCGCAAAAAAGACAAAAGACATCTACAATCGCTAAATATTTAAATGCTTGAAAAACTTATTGCGTAAAAAACAAGATGCCAATAAGAAATTAACAAAAAAATAAAGCAGAGCAAAGCCCTGATTTATTTTCAAAATTTTATGCTGCGATGAATTTCATGTCAAACTGGGCGATCGCTGCATCAAAATTCGCAAAAATCCCAATCAATTGATCAATTCTGGTGATTTCAAACAAAATTTGTATAGATGGCTTCAAAGAACAGAGTAGTAAGTTACTTTGCTGAGCCTGCATTAACCTCAGCGAAGCAATCAGCTTCTGTAAACCTTCACTATCCACAAAATCAACATTTTCCATATTCACGATCAACAATGGCACATCTCTATTGTTCATCATCATATTTGCCGAAATCCAAGACTCCACCCTGTTTAATAGCTCTGCCCCTTCAACGACCCCAAAACTGTTCTCGGTGAGCTTGAAAATAAATGCGGATTCACTGATTAGACCTTGGTTAAGGGCTAATTGATTAGTCTTGGTAATTGTATCCATTCTTTCTGTCCTTAAACTTTGCGATCACAATATTATGTCCGACTTAAATTCAGTTGCACTAAACAATTCAGTTGCATTAAACGCAGTTTTAGCTAACGACTTGACATAATTCTATCGCTATTCAAAATTACTTTTTAAAGCTATTAACTCAAAGTATTTATCAAAGAAGACACCGTTTATTTTGCTATAAGAGTTGTAAAACCTATGTAGTTTTATATACCAAACAATAATTAATAGCTATCATCCATAATGCCTATGGTAATTAGCAAGGAATTATGCAATGCAGATTTTTAGGCGATTTCACCAAATAGGTCGTAATGATCGGCGGCGGTAATTTTCACGGAAAACATCGAACCTAAAGTTGCTTTACCAAGGGGATCACGCACATAGACAACACCATCGACATCAGGCGCAAATCTTGCCGATCGCCCAATTAATTCGCCCGTATCAGGATTTTCCTGCTCGATTAAAACATCAACGGTTTTACCAATTTCAGCTTGATTTTTTTTGTAAGAAATTTCCTGTTGTGCCGCCATAATGCGATCGCGGCGCTCTTGTTTAACTTCTTCAGGGATTTGATTAGGCAAATCAAAGGCAGGTGTACCTTCTTCAGCCGAGAAAGTAAATACACCCACATGGTCAAATTCATGGCGCTTGACAAATTCTAATAAATGCTCAAACTGCTCCTCAGTTTCATCAGGAAAGCCAACAATAAAGGTAGTACGGGCGATCGCGTTGGGCAGCGCCGCCTTAATTTGTTCCACAATCTTGTCATTAATGCGCCCCTGCCAAGGTCGATTCATAGCGCGGAGGACATCAGGGTGAGAATGTTGCAAAGGCAAATCAAGATAGGGAACCACATTCGGCGTGGACTTCATGGCATTGATTACCTTTGGGGTCAAGCCCGTGGGATAGGCATAATGCATCCTGATCCAAGGCACATCGACCTCTCCTAGCGCAATCAATAATTCGGCGAGACGAGGCTGCCCATAAATATCTAGACCGTAATTAGTAGTGATTTGTGAAATTAAAATAATTTCTTTTACGCCTTCACTAGCTAGGCGATGACATTCCGTGACGATCGATTCAATCGTGCGCGATCGCTGATCGCCGCGTAAATGGGGAATGATGCAAAAGGCACAACGATAGTCACAACCTTCGGCAACGCGCACATAAGCCACGGCTTCATTGGTAGTGCGATAGCGTGGCACGGTGTCATCGGCAATATAGGTCGGAACTTTGGTGATTTCTGTAACCCGTTCACCAGTTTCCGCACGTTCGATCACATCGACAATTTTTTGATAGTCTCCTGTCCCCACCAACGCCACTGCTTCAGGAATTTCATCTAGCAGTTCTTGCTGAAAATGTTGCGCCATACAACCAGCAATCACAATCCGCTTACCCATTTCCGCAAGTTCCACCAAAGTTCGCACTGATTCACGCCGCGCATCTTCGATAAAACTACAGGTATTCACAATCACATAGTCGGCTAATTCTTCATTGCTATCAACTTGATAACCCGCTTGGACTAACAAGCCCAGCATATGCTCGGTATCGACACGATTCTTTTCACAACCCAAATGAGAAAATGCGATCGTGGGCTTGACCGTAGTTTTGATCAGGGGCTTGATCGTGGGTTGAGCAGTGGGAACCGAATTGACCATATTTGTGAGAAGTAATTGTGAAAAACGCGAAATTCTAGGCACTATATCTTAACAAAACTTTAGGCAATGCGATCGCTCTTACACGACAAACATAAAGAAACACCCTGCGGGTGTTTTTTTATGTTTTACAATCCTAATTGTCGGCGAGCCTCAAATAAACCCAGCGCGGCACTGACAGAAAGATTCAAACTACGCACCTTTGGATGTGGCATCGGAATACATACGGTAGGATTATTGGCAATTATTTCGGGCGGCAACCCACTCGACTCACTGCCGAATAACAACCAGTCATTCTCTTGATAGACAAATTCACGAAAATTAGTAGTCCCACGCGCACTAAAACAAACCCAACGCCCACCTGTGGAAGCTTCGCGTAAGGATGCGATATTGGGATGCACAGTCACAGTCACATATTCCCAATAATCGATACCCGCACGTTTGAGTTGGCGATCGCTAATCTCAAAACCGAGTGGTTCGACTAGATGTAAGTGGGTATTGGTAGCTGCACAGGTACGGGCAATATTTCCCGTATTGGGCGGTATTTCAGGATAAACGAGAGCAACTTGAAGCATTGACAGTAAGTATATTTGAAGGCTGCATTTTGATGACAGCATCTGAATATACCTTAGAAAGCATAGATGTAGTCACTCGTATTAACCCAAGAAGTGAGTGGCGGCGCGTCGCGCCGGCACTCCCGTCTTGGGTTTAGGCATACGGGGGGTGATTTTTTTGTAGTCGGGGATGCATA
>JANMFC010000500.1:0-2238 GCA_031377675.1 Pseudanabaena sp. OTE_70b_metabat_355
TGCAGACATTCCTGCGACGGTGTTGGCTCAGTCAAAAATGATGGTGTTGAGCTATCCCCATAACCCCACTGCGGCTACGGCAACTTTAGAATTTTTCCAATCTGCGGTCGAATTTTGTAAACAACATCATCTTGTCTTAGTTCACGATTTCCCATATATCGATCTCGTATTTGATGGTTCCACCCCACCTTCGATGTTGCAAGCCGATCGCGATCGCCATGTCACGATCGAATTTTTCACGATGTCCAAGTCCTACAATATGGGTGGATTTCGAGTTGGTTTTGCGGTGGGGAATCGCGAATTAATTAAGGCATTGCGTCAAGTTAAAGCCGTCGTCGATTTCAATCAATATCAAGGAATTATGCGTGGGGCAATCAAAGCTCTATCAGGCGATCGCGCCCCAATTGATCGGGTAGTTGCCACCTTTCAAGAGCGCCGTGATGTGATGATTACAGCCCTCCAAGAAATTGGTTGGGAAATTCCCAAGCCCGAAGCCACTATGTATCTCTGGGCAAAGTTACCCGATCACTATGTCCATGATTCAGTCAAATTTTGTCTGGATTTGATTGAATCAACTGGGGTGGCTTTATCCCCTGGCAAAGGTTTTGGCATACATGGTGAAGGTTATGTGCGCTTTGCTTTAGTATATCCCCCTGAAATTTTGCAAGAAGCTGCCCTAAAAATTGGTAAATTCTTGTCCATCAAATCATCTAAATGATTAACAGACCTTTTAACTCCCTTTAACTATAGACAATTTGCTCATAATCATGACAGCGATCGTCTGAATCCGGCGAATCGTTTAACTACATCTGCTTTT
This sequence comes from Pseudanabaena sp. OTE_70b_metabat_355, assembly GCA_031377675.1. Taxonomy (GTDB): domain Bacteria; phylum Cyanobacteriota; class Cyanobacteriia; order Pseudanabaenales; family Pseudanabaenaceae; genus Pseudanabaena. Next base: position 818 of record JANMFC010000500.1, read on the forward strand.
AAAGCTTCATGCCCCGAACTTCTAATTCTTTCAGCAAAAAAATCATATTAAAACGTTTTTTGTAAGTAGGCTATCATAATAAGCTGAAAGATATATTGGTTTATCTATAAGCGCCGAAAACTTGCTAAATGATGAATACATCAACCGTAAAGCGGATGAATTTGCTAATAATTTGAGATAGTTGTCCAATCAGATATTCAAAAATTCTTTAGTTGTACTCTCCAGGGATATCAGTTTTTCTAACCGTAATCTTGCCAACTTTCTTACCTGACATTCTCAATAACTCATCACCTGAAAATTCAAACCCAAGCTTGAGTGCTATTCGCGCCACATCATCAGCGGTTGATGCTGCAACCACCTCGTTTTTAAGGTCGGGTTCAGATTGCATTTTCTTTAAAAATGCTTCGATTTGCTCAAAAGCCATATTTAAAATCCATATTTAAAGTTCCTATATCTCGCTAGCTACTCGTAATATAAAAAGATGGCAGCATATTCTTTAAGACTAGCAGCACAAGGGGATCAAGATTCGGGAGATTATCACAACGCACCAAGGAATAGGCACATATAGCCAAGAAATAGCGATCGCTGTAAACCTACGTTAAGAAGTGCATCAAAATTGACTTATTGATCCCAGCTAAGTGTTATCTTTAACACATAGCCAAATCAGCTATTCAGCGCAACGGGGTCATTAAATCAAGATTGCGTATTTCAAATTTTTATTAGCTGGTTTGGGATTCAGAAGCGAGGTCTTAGACATGAAACTTGTAATTCAAGGCAAGAATATTGAAGTCACTGAAGCGATCCGTGAATATGTCGAGCAGAAAATCGACAAAGCGGTGAGCCACTTCCAAGCATTGACTACAGAAGTCGATGTGCATCTATCGGTGGCGCGTAATCCTCGTATCGCATCAAGTCAATCGGCTGAGGTGACAGTGTACGCCAATGGATCGGTGATCCGCGCCGAGGAAAAGACCGAGAATTTGTACGCCAGCATTGATCTAGTCGCCGATAAAATTACCCGCAAGTTGCGGAAATTTAAGGAACGCAAGAATGATCATGTTGCCGCGAAAACCAGTGTGGCTGTAGTTGAGCAACCTCCACTACCTTTGCCTAACGACAATCGGGTGGTTGAGTTGCCCAGTCAAGTTTTGCGAAACAAGTATTTTGCGATGCCTGCCATGTCAGTCGATGAAGCGCTGGAGCGTTTGGAGATGATCGATCACGACTTCTATGTTTTTCGCAATGGCGATACTGGGGAAATCAACGTTGTATATGAGCGCAATCATGGTGGCTATGGTGTAATCCAACCACATGAAGTCAAAAAACATTAACCTATCTGGCAGAAATAGCGCAAATCGCTATTTCTGCCTATATGCATCTTGATAAAACCTAAATAAGCTGATTCGCCCGCTTCGCGGGCG
>JANMFC010000557.1:0-13846 GCA_031377675.1 Pseudanabaena sp. OTE_70b_metabat_355
CGCGGCAAAGCCGCGCACCGCTATTTCTTGGCTTTTAAAATTTAGTTTGGTTTTATGATCTTCAGGTGCTAATATAAGAAACGCTGAAAATTTTACCCGAATAAATTCCTAAGACTGTGGCACCTCAACAACAAAAGATTCGGATTCGTCTCAAAGCTTTCGATCATCGCCTGCTAGATTCATCTTGCGAAAAAATCGTCGAAACTGCTAATCGTACAAATGCTGCGGCTGTTGGTCCTATTCCTCTGCCAACCCGTCGTCGTATTTATTGCGTTCTAAGATCTCCCCACGTAGATAAAGACTCTCGCGAGCATTTTGAAACTCGTACCCATAGTCGCATAATCGATATTTATCAACCATCGGCAAAAACTATTGATGCTCTCATGAAGCTCGATCTAGCTGCTGGCGTAGATATCGAAGTAAAACTTTAAAGTTCGAGATTTATAAAAAGATCAGTACTATGGCGATCGCCGTAGCGCTTTACAAAAAATCTCCTTTACAAAAAACACAAAAAGGTAATGGCAATCCATGGATTGCCATTACCTTTTTGTGGGCTGTATTTAAACAAAAACAGCACAAAAGTTTTTGGTCATAGGACTTTACTTGCTCGCGATCAATATTGATGAGCGGCGAAGCCACTCATCAATATTGATCGCAAGTAGTCTTTATCCAAGGTGTCGGAATTGAACCGACATATCAACGATTATGAGTCGTTTGCTTTACCAGTCAGCCAACCTTGGGAATGTTTGTGATTATAGCCTTAAATATTATATGCTATTGATGGAGATATCAAGCAGATTGCCTAATGGCAATTACTGGCTAAATCAAGTTTGTTATGGCAACAACCCGTACCGAAAAGCGATCGCGAAAGAGAAAAAAGCCACCTCAGCAATTTAAACTGAGCTATAGCTTTGTGCTGCTAATCGCTATGCTCATTGTCGGAATTTTCGCTGGCATAATTGCTTTTGGCTTTGGAAAACAAGCCTTGGAGGGTGTTAACTCATCTCCTGCGGGCGTAAAAATGCCGAAGATTATGCCTACTGGTAAACCAAAAGAATCGCCAAAACCGTCTCCCTCCAGTAAACCTGATAACAAAGTTTCATTTTTGCTAGATGAATCACAGGCTATTTTGGATATGAAAGCCCGATCAAAGCAAGAGTTAGGTAGTACCACTCGCCCTAGTTTCATCATTAAGCCTAGTAATGATGTGAAAACTATACAGGCGAGAGTTGATAAAGCTTACGTTTCAATGCGTGATCCGTTGGCAATTTCTGCAAGTGCTGACGAGCGGATCGCCGATAGAATTGCCGAACTGCGCCAAAGGGTTTATACCAGCAGTCGATCTTATGGGAATGTTTCAGATCGTCACGTTGATCGATATAGCGATCGCCCTGCTGTTGATGCCAATACTAGTTTAGTTGTGTTATCTACTCCAGTTGAGTTAGTTCCGATTCGTAGTAGTTGGCAAAGTCGAGATACATCTTTGCCGAGTTCACAACTTAGCTCGGAAAAAATAGGGGCTGAAGAGATGAATGTCACACCAAATCCATCAAGTAGCTTTTCTGCATCTACTCGCCCAAGATCGTTGCCTACAGTTGAATTAAATAGACAATAAGCAAAGTCTTGTCAAATTTTGATTTGTCAGTTATATTATGTGCAGGTTGAATAAACCGTTCGGTGTCTAACATCGAAACACATTGATAATAAACATTTAGACAACAGGAGGTGATGCCCATGCAATCAGATAGTAGTAGCGGTAAACGTGTGGGTCTTCAGATTTCCGAGCTGTGTGCTGGAGCCGTTCTATAGGCTGTTTAGTTTTTATCTCTAGTTCGCTAGCTTTAATTTACTAGCAGACGTGAGATCCTTCCAGCAGTTGACTGTGAACTGAAGCCCATAAAATATTCCGAAACAAAAACACCTAGCCAATCGCTAGGTGTTTTTGTTTAAAGTTATCTCCACAGCGAGTTTTGCTGCACTTCTGGCTAAGGAAACTCTTAAAGATTACCAAAGAGCGTGTTTCAGATTATTCTCCTCTCGACATAGACTGATCGATACCAATATCAATGGACACTATACCGTAGCGTTTGCTTGGAGTTAATTTTCGAGCTTAGATTCTCATCTAGACAAAGCGATCGCTGGTATATGCTTTAATCGGTCTTGGTTTAACAGTCTGCCAAGGATAGCGGGGTTGCAATTTATTTAGTGGGAAACTTGATAAACGGCTTTCGATATGTGCTTGCTCTTCTTCGGTCAGTTCAAACATTTCGTAAACTGTCTGATCAATTTGGGCTAGAACTTTAAAGAAATCGGCTTCCACTTCTTGAAAGTCCATTACCTTTTGTTTATAGGTTTGAATGACTTCAGCATAGTTATGAGGAACCACTAACTTCTGAATCACCGATTTAGAAATATGCGTATCTTCTTCAGCAGTTAACAACAAGAGTTTATAAACTAGCTCAGCTAAATCTGCATTCAATAGTTCCAAGAAAGAGTCACCTGCGCGAATAAATTTTCCATCTAGTCTTAGTTCTTCAGCTTGAATATCTTCAGCAGTCCAATGCACTAAGTTAAGAGCAAGCAGGCGATCGGTAATTCTATATCGTCTAGTTTGGATTAAGTTTTCAATTTCAGATAGCAACCACTCATCAGGGTTTTGTTCCGCAATTTCCGCTAATCTTGCCAATTCACGATAATTATCCGATAAATCATTTTCAATATTTGTAGGAATCTCCCGAATCCAAGGTAAAGCTTCAAGTGTGCGTGGATATAATGTTGTGCGTGATGAGCCTTCTAAAACTGCTGAACGTAATTTGATTAAAAAGTAAAAGCGTACCAATTTACTATTTAGAAAAGCTGCCACTGCTTCGATCTGACAACCATTAGTTTTTGGCAAAGCGATAACTACTGTGTTAAGTACACCAATAGCTTCTTCGGTATTAATAACAGATGCAAATATAGCTTTGGCAAGTGTGGGAATAGCAATAAACTTCGTGGGAGGATTGTCAGCCCAAAGACTTAATTTTCCATAGGCTTTTTCTTTAACTTCATCGAGATCGACCCAGCCCACAGGCTTAGTTGTCGAGCCTACAGAAATACTTCGTCCAGCCAACACTTGAATTGATTTAGCACCTGTTGGTTCTTCGGTAACTTCTGTACCACCACGTTGAATGCCGTAGGTAAACCAGAAAGGACGATTGTTGCGGCTGAGTTGCGGTTCCACAGCTTCCTTTAACTCGACAATTTTGCCGCGATCGCTGCTTGGATATAGTTTTTTGAGAATGGGAATATCTTTGGGTTTCAGCAATGGCAATAGATAGTTACCCCATCGCCCTTCTGCCGAATCACTGAGATTAATATCTGTAATTCTAGGGCTGACTTTAGCATCAAAAAAATCTTTGTATCTAATCTTGACTGGGCGATCGCCTTTTAATAAAGATTGGGATAAATTTGCAGAAGCTTGATCAGGCACATAAATTTCAATTTTGTCATTATCTTGAGCAGGAACTTTTTCGATAATCAACAACATGGGAATTACATTAGCATCCCAAATTTTGCCAGCAAACTCCAGCCATACAATTTTCCTTAAGGATGCTTCGCGATTTGGATATAACAATTTCCAAATCTTAGCGGCTGCCTCAGAGTTCGCATAGCCGCCGCTTACCACCATTCCTAACCACCCCCCAGATTCTAAGGATTCCGTCAAGGCGCGATAGAGAAACACTAAACCAGTATCAGCATTCTGCCCCCAAATCTGATTCCATAAGCCCTTCATTTCGTCGCCATACTTCACCCGTTCCGCACGAATATAGGGCGGATTACCAACAATATATTTCCACTGTTGGCGATCGCGCTCAATCGAACCATCAGGAAAGAACTCCTCGCCTAAAAATGGAACTAAATCATCGTCCTTCAACAGACTGTTTAAATTATAAATATGAACTTTAGGGATATCTGTCGTTGATGGTTTGAACCGAATTAAAGCCCACATTAACTGGAAATGGCTGATAAAAGCGGCAAAGGGATTTAAGTCAAAGCCCCATACATTTGTTTGTAGATCCCTGACAATCGGATTATCAGAATCATTAATCGCTATCCCTCTATTTCTTGATTCCTGTAAACAGCGATGGACGTATCGCACTAAGAATGATCCGCTACCACAGGAAGGATCAAGTAATTTACCATCACCATGACTAAAAATTGTTTGTTCCAAAATCCAATCTACTAAAGCGGTTGGCGTATAAAACTCACCGAGACGTTTGCGTTTCGCTGGCGGTAAAAAACTTTGATAGATATCGCCTAAAATCTCTTCCGATAAACCCGCAAAATCGTAGGCGTTAAATCGGATGATCAAACGTTGCAATGATTCATCTAACGCGCCATTAGTTTCATAGATCCAATCAAATAAACCCTTCTCAAAAGGTTCATGATATAGCCGTCCTGCATCTTCAGCAACTAGCTGCACTAGCGCTTTAGCGTCTCCCGTCAAATAATCAACAAAATCCGCCCAGTCACGGGGACCTCCATTAGAAAGTTTGCGTTTTTTGGTTAATTCTAAATCTTCAACTAATCGTAAAAATAAGACTCGCGCCACTAACACCGCCACTGAGTCGGCGACAAAGGATTCTCGAATCCGTTCTTTAATTTGATTGCTTTTGGCATTGATATCCCGCCCATATTGATCTTCAAAGCGGGGCAGAATTTCTTCAAAAAGATGACGATGAAAATCAGATTTGAACTTTAATCGGACTTTGGCGCGGCGTTGAGCATCTTGACTGGCATATACCAGATTACGCTCTATTTCCTTTTCTTGATGCTGAAACTGCATATATTCATTGGCTAAGGAGGCGATCGCCTGTTCTGCGGAAATAGTTAATTCTGTAAAGCTGGCTTGTAAATCTTGACGTAAGCGCTCAAGAGTCTGCTCATCATCCAGTTTTAGGTAAACATAGGGCAGTTGACCTTCGATAAATGTTGCCCACAGATTGTTGTGGTTCGCCTGTTCATAACTTAGGAAATTAAGCTTGTCTTGTAATTCGCTAAAAGCGATCATCCTCAAATCCAAAGGCTCTGCAAAACCGACTGCCGCCTCACCCGTTGGTAAAACCACCCAAAGATAATGCGCTGTCAGAAACAAAACATAGCGAGTCAAGCCTTCAACATACTTAGATTTTTGATTCCACAGCTTGTGCCTACCATGCTCGGTAGTTAATTCTGCATCATCTTTTTTTAAATCCCCCACCACCCAAGCCATTTTTTCGAGAGTGAGTAACTTAATGTCTGGATAGCCGCCAGCAGACTTGTCTTCAGTCACTACACAATCTTTTGGATAGCGCAGCAATTCCGCTAAAAAATCACGCACGTCGGGATTGTAAGATCGCTCTGGACGATCCCAATTTAACGCTAGCCATTTGGTTAAAGGACTAGCTGGTTGCTTAGGTGTTTTTTTGGACAAAATACTAATCTGGAGATTTACAAACTAATTTTACTGAAAAAATATGAAGAGCGATCTATTGTTATGAGCTTTAGGAATTACCAAGAGCGTGTTTTAGTTGATTTTCGGCTGCTTCTAGAGCTTCTGGCAACTTGCTGGCATCTTTACCACCCGCTTGAGCGAGGTTCGGACGACCGCTGCCGCCGCCGCCGCAACATATTTTAGCGATCGCCCCTATAAATTTACCAGCTTGTAAGCCTTGGCGATCGCTTCTTTACTAAAAGAGGCAACCAGTGTCACTTTGCTATCTTCAGTGAAAAAACCCAGAACTACGGCGCTTTGTCCTAACTTTGCCGATAGTTTTTCGGCGGCGGCTTTGAGGGCTTCGGCTTCGATATCAGGAATGAATATCTCGCTAAGCCCATTAAGTTTTGCGAACTCAACACCGTAATTCAGCACCGTAATTCAGCAAAATTTGCAGGCTTAATTGTTATATACTTAGTCAAATAGGGGGACGAAATGCAACAGACTGTTCAAATACTATTTCAGCATTGGTTCCAGTTTGCGATTTTACCTAGTTATGGAAAATTCACAAATTAAATCTATTAACTATTCTTCTCAGTCATCCAATATTCTCAATCAGCCAATATGCAGACTAGCTCAGTGATCAAAATTTTGATGGTCGATGATGCTGAAAGCGATCGCTTAACTTATTCGCGTTATCTGCAATCAGACTCAGAGAGAAACTATCGCGTTATCGAAGCAGAAACCCTAGAAGAAGGGCTAGAACTATGGCGATCGCAACAGCCTGACATTGTGCTGCTCGATCTGAGTTTGCCCGACGGCGATGGCTTGGAATTTCTAGAAGCAATTAATGTGGATGTAGCAGGAAAGCGCGTTCCTGTGATTATGTTGACGGGGCAGGGAAATGAAAAAATAGCTGTAAATGCCATGAAGTTGGGGGCGGCTGACTATTTGGTTAAAGGGGATATCACCGCGAACTTGCTTACTACTAGTATTAGGCAAGTGGTGCGAGAAACTGCATTAATTCAGCAACTACAGCAACTACAGCGATCGCAACTAAGTCACCAAGCAGAGCTAGAAGAGCGCAATAAATTACTAGAGAGAATCAGTGAGGAATTGCAATGTACTGTAGAGGAATTAAGGGTTAGTGCAGAAGAGAAGATAGAGCAACATCAACTACTACAATACGAAGAGGATCGCTACCAAAATTTATTTGACTTTGCGCCTGATGGTTATCTGGTGACAGACTTATCTGGCAAGATATTAAATGCAAATCAAGCTATTTTAAAATTGCTTTCGATTAGCCGCGAGTTTATTTTAGAAAAGCCATTAGTGCTATTTGTCGCCTCTCACAACAGAGATCTTTTCTACACCCAACTCAATCGTCAGGCATCTCCAAGTGAGACAAAAACAATTTTGGAAATTACGCTAATAAATCGACAGGGCGTTACTTTTCCTGCTGAAATTACCGTAGCCCAAAATATCAATTTTGCTAATCAGGAGACTCAACTGTTCTGGATGATTCGAGATATTAGCGATCGCAAAGTTGCAGAAGAAGCTCTACGAGCCAGTGAAGCTAAAAGTCGTGTTATTTTGGAAACTATTCCTGACTTGATGTTTCGAGTTGGGGCGGATCAGGTTTATCGCGAGCTGGTTAGTCCCTATCGTGATATTGCTATCTTCCCTAAAGATTATGATCTTGGCGGTCTATCTGTTGCCGATGTGTTGCCACCAGAAGCGGTTCAAACACAGCTTCACTATTTACAGCAAGCTTTGCAAACAGGCGAATTGCAAGTCTATGAACAACAACTCCAAATCGGCGATCGCCTCCAATATGAAGAAGTGAGAATTATTAAGAGTGGAGAAGATGAAGCGCTGTTTATGATTCGTGATATTAGCGATCGCAAACGAGCCGAGCAAGCATTGCAAGAACTCAATCAATCTCTAGAAGCAAAGGTTCAAGAACGCACTCAAGAAATTCAACTGCAAGCGCAAATGCTAGAGCAGATTCATGATGCTGTAATTTCTACTGCATTAGATGGCACGATTTTAACTTGGAACTTCGGGGCTGAAAAACTCTATGAATACAAGTCTGATGAGGCGATCGGGCAGAACATTAGTATGCTTTATCTAAATGAAGATTTGTCTCTAATAGCAAGCAAAGTCTTTAATCCACTAATGACACAAGAAACTCATGAAGTTGAGTTACAGCAGCGGACAAAATCAGGAAAGATAATTGATATAATCTTGCGTCTTTCGGTCGTTCGGGATGCAATGGGAAATCCCATTCGCTTGATTGGTTGCTCTAATGATATTAGCGATCGCAAACGCGCCGAACAAGAACTGCATCAACTCAATCAATCTCTAGAACGTAGAGTGGAGAATCGAACCGCTTTATTAAGAGAAAGTGAAGTTAAAAGTCGTGCTATTTTAGCAACTATTCCTGACATCATGATTCGAGTTGGAGCCGATAATGTTTATCGCGAGCAAATTACTCCACACCGTGAAACATCTATATATTCTAGAGGTTTTGATATTATCGGGCGATCAATTAATGAAATGTTTCCAGCAGAAAATGTTCAACTGAAGATTCATTATTTGCAGCAAGCCATACAAACAGGCGAATTGCAAATCTATGAACAACAACTCCAAATTAACAATCGCATCCAATATGAGGAAGTTCGCATTATCAAGTGTGGTGAGGATGAAGCGCTGCTTATGATTCGTGATATTAGCGATCGCAAACGCACCGAGCGAGAATTGCAAAAAATGAATCAATTCCTAGAAGCAAAGGTCAGAGAACGCACCCAAGAACTATGGGAAGTTAATCAAATCCAACGCGCTATTCTTTATAGCACAGACTACGCAATTATCTCCACAGATACAAATGGCATCATTCAGACTTTTAATACGGGTGCTGAGAAAATGTTGGGCTACAATATGGAAGAAGTTGTCGGCAATGCTACGCCTGAGTTATTCTTTGATGCTCAAGAGTTGAGTGACAAAATCACCGCAGCCTCAAAAATATTGGGCAAAGATATTGGTGTGGGCATTGAAGCGTTAAGATATATGGCGAGTGAAGGCTTGATTGATGAAGAATGGATAAATATTCGCAAAGACGGCTCACGCTTTCCCGTATCAGTATCGGTGACAACCCTTAAGGATGACAGTGGGCAAATAATTGGGGCTTTGAGTGTCAGAAAAGATATCAGCGATCGCAAACTAGCCGAAGATGCCTTGAGAGCAAGCGATCAACGTTGGAAATTTGCCTTAGAAAGTGCTGGCGATGGGCTTTGGGACTGGGATGTGAAAAACGATGAAGTTTTTTACTCCCCGCAATGGAAAGCTCAGCTAGGGTATGCAGATGATGAAATCGAGAATAGACTTGAGGTGTGGGAAAATCGCGTTCACCCCGATGATCTCGCTCAATGCTATGTAAATATCAACAAATGCCTCACTAATGAAGTCCTCCTTTATGAAAGTGAACATCGTCTACGTTGTAAAGATGGTAGCTATAAATGGATTTTATCGCGGGGTAAAGTGCTTGAGTGGGATGCCAATGGTCACGCCTTGCGGCTGATGGGGACACATACCGATCTGAGCGATCGCAAACAAGCTGAAGCCCAACTCCAAAAAATTAACGATGAACTACTTCGCGCCACTAAGCTCAAGGATGAATTTCTGGCAAACATGAGCCACGAACTTCGCACGCCGCTAAATTCTATTTTAGGCTTCTCAGAATCCCTCAAAGATGAGATTTTGGGATCGCTCAACGAAAAGCAATTGAAGGCGATCGCTACAGTCGAGTCAAGTGGTGAACATTTGCTAGCACTGATTAATGACATTCTTGATCTATCAAAAATCTCAGCAGGGATGGTAGAACTAGATATTGCATCAGTCTCAGTCAAAAATCTCTGTAGTTCCAGTCTGGTCTTCGTCAAGCAACAAGCATTTAACAAGAAAATCCAAATCCATAGCCATATTCCGACCCATATAAACAACATCAATGTCGATGAACGGCACATCAAACAAGTATTGATTAACCTGCTCACCAATGCCGTCAAATTTACTCCCAATCAAGGAAATATCAATCTCCTCGTGGCGATCGGTAGTGGCGATACATGGCAAGGAGAAGCGACAATTCCCCAACAAATTAGAAAAATGAATTCGCCAATGATTCTATTGCAAGTAGTAGATACGGGCATTGGTATCGCCGCCAAAGATTTGCAAATGCTCTTCCAGCCCTTTGTACAGGTCGATAGCGCCCTTAACCGTCAGTACGAAGGCACGGGTTTAGGACTAGCCCTAGTTAAGCAGCTTGTCGAACTGCATGGTGGTCAGGTCATAGCTGAGAGCGAAGTTGGACAAGGTAGCTGCTTTACAGTTGCCCTACCCTATGAAATGTCAGCATCTAATGCGATCGCCTCTATACCATCTTCTACAACCTCACCATCACTGGACATAGCACCTGACAATGCACCACTTATCCTATTAGCAGAAGACAACGAAGCAAATATCCAAACCTTCAGTTCCTATCTAACCGCCATCAATTACCGCGTCATCATCGCTCGTAATGGTATAGAAGCTATTGCTCAAGCCAAAGCCAATCTGCCCGATATCATCCTTATGGATATTCAAATGCCCATTATGGATGGACTAGAAGCAACTAAACTAATTCGTCTCGATCCCAACTTGATTAACATTCCCATCATTGCCCTAACTGCACTGGCGATGGAAGGCGATCGCGAAAAATGTCTAGCGGCAGGTGCTAATGAGTATGTAGCTAAGCCCGTAAAGCTTAAGCAGCTAACAAATACGATCCAACAGCTTTTGGCTAAAAATGAGGATCATGAATAATATCGCCATCTAAGGGCGTAGCAGTAAAATGGGTAGTATTACATAAGATTCGTATTCGCAATTATCTAACGCCTTAATCTAGGGAATAAATTGGGTCAGGAATGAGAATTAAAAGCAGCTTTTCTAAAATTTTCCAAATAACAGCTCTGTATCCAACTAGAGCAATTATCCTTGCGATCGCAATTACATTTTTACTATTGATAACATCAGGGTGGAAAATATGGGGATCTTATGCAGACTTCGATAACATCTTTACCCAAGAGTTTCGACTGCAAAGTTTAAGTGGTCAAATTATTTACTTAGATGAAGTCTTAACAACGTCGGCTCAATTAAATGCTGCCACGGCGGATAGTCAATGGGAAAAACGCTATCTCAGCTTTGAGCCAAAATTAGATGCAGTCATTAAAGAGGTAATTGCGATCGCTCCTGAAGTTTATGAAGGTGAAGGCGCTAAACAGACAGATATCGCTAATATTAAGTTAGTAAAAATGGAGCGAGAATCTTTTGATTTGGTCAAGCAAGGTCGAAAACAAGAAGCTCTAAAATTACTTTCAAGTGACGCTTACAACTCCCAAAAACAACTCTATGCTCAAGGGCATCAAATAGGCGCGATTGCGATCCAAAACCGAATCGCACAACGCCTTGCATTTTATCGACAGGACTTAATGTGGACAGAGTTAGTTACTCTCCTGAGCCTAATTATCATAATTCCATTATGGATAGTGATTTTGCAAATAGTAAAAAAAGCGTTACGCGATCGCAAAGTTATCCAAGATGTCTTACAACGCAGCGAAGAACGCACTCGAACGACTCTATTAGCATTTCCCGATCTAGTGTTTCGGGTTAATCGTGATGGTCAATATACGGACTTATTAACATCATATCGAAGTCAAGATCTTGTAAATCCTGACCGAAAAAATGGTAATAGTATTTATGATCCCTTGTCAGCAACAATTATCCCTCCTCATGCCGAAACTAAATATGCTGCTCTTCAGCAAGCATTTGCTACTCAAACAGCACAGACCTATGAACAACAGGTTTGGATAGAAAGCAAACTACGTTATGAAGAGGTGCGCGTTGCTCCGTGCGGCAAGGATGAAGTAGTCTTTTTTATCCGCGATATTAGCGATCGCAAACAGGCGGAAAAGTCTTTACAAGAGTCTCAACAGTTTATTAAAACAGTGATCGATACCGTGCCACTGCCATTGTTTTGGAAAGATCGATTATCGGTCTTTTTAGGATGCAATCAGCAATTTGCGCGAATCTTAGGTGCGCCATCATCAAAAGAGATTGTTGGCAAGACTGATTTCGATTTTTCACCCACAGAAGAGGAGGCGAGCGCTTTTCAAGCCGACGATCGGGAGGTGATGGAATCTGGTCAAGCTAAACTGGGAATTGAAGAAATGTTGACTGCCGCTAATGGTGAACAAAGATGGCTAGAAACTCATAAAGCTCCTCTACGGGACTGGTCAGGCAATGTGATTGGGTTGGTAGGGACGTTTCAAGATATCACCGATCGCAAACAGGCTGAAGAAGCTTTAAGAGAGAGCGAAGAGTTAAAGAGACGGATTCTTGAAAGTAGTACCGACTGTATTAAACTGATTGATCTCGATGGACGGATTTTATATATCAACGAAGGAGGGCTATACGTTCTCGAAATCGATAACTTTTCAGTGATTCATAATGCTCATTGGAGCAGTTTGTGGCCAGAAGCATCACGTTCAGACGTAGAGGCATCCGCCATGATTGCCAAGTCAGGGCAAACAGGCAAATTTCAAGGATTTTGTCCTACTACCAAAGGGACTCCCAAATGGTGGGATGTTGCAGTTACCCCCATCCGAGATAAAGATGGACAGGTAGTACAACTGCTAGCGGTTTCGCGAGACATTACCGATCGCAAACAATCCGAAATTGCATTACAGGAATCACGCAAATTTATACAAACAGTAGTCGATACAATTCCCATGCCGCTGTTTTGGAAAGATCGAGAATCCACCTATTTAGGCTGTAACGCACAATTTGCCTCTATCTTCAATTTAGAGTCTGCCGACGCGATGATCGGCAAAAATGATTTCGACCTTTCTTCTACGGAAGCTGAGGCGATCGCCTATCGTCAAGACGATCGCGAGGTAATGGAATCTGGCAGATCCAAACTGAACATAGTGGAAACTCTCACCTTGCCTGATGGCGGTCAAATCTGGCTCGAAACTCACAAAGCGCCTCTCCGAGACTGGGCAAATAATGTGATTGGAGTGGTCGTGATGTTTCAGGACATTACCAACCGCAAACTAGCAGAACTTCAAATCCAACAATCCAACGAGCAACTGCTCCGCTCCACTAAGCTCAAGGATGAATTTCTGGCTAACATGAGCCACGAACTCCGCACGCCGCTAAATTCGATCTTAGGCTTCTCAGAATCTCTCAAAGATGAGATTTTGGGTTCACTGAACCCAGCGCAATTGAAGGCGATCACTACAGTCGAGTCAAGCGGTGAACATTTGCTAGCACTGATTAATGACATTCTCGATCTATCAAAAATCTCAGCAGGGATGGTGGAACTGGAGATTGCATCAGTCTCAGTCAAAAATCTCTGTGATTCCAGTCTAGTCTTCGTCAAGCAGCAAGCATTTAACAAGAAAATCCAAATTCGTAGCCATATTCCGACCCATATAAACAACATCAATATCGATGAACGTCGCATCAAACAAGTATTGATCAACCTGCTCACAAATGCCGTCAAATTTACGCCCAAGGACGGAACTGTCAATCTCCTCGTGGCGATCGGTAGCGGTGACACATGGCAAGGAGAAGCGACAATTCCCCAACAAATTAGAGAAATGAATTCGCCGACAATTCTATTTCAAGTAGTCGATACGGGCATTGGTATCGCCGCCAAAAATTTACAAATGCTCTTCCAGCCGTTTGTACAGGTCGATAGCGCCCTTAACCGTCAGTACGAAGGCACGGGTTTAGGACTCGCCCTAGTGAAACAGATTGTGGAACTGCATGGCGGTCAAGTCATGGTTGAGAGCGAAGTTGGACAAGGTAGTTGCTTTACAGTTGTCCTACCCTATGAAATATCAGCATCTAATGCGATCTCCTCCGTCCCAACTTCAACCACTTCATCATCACTGGACATAGCTCCTGACAATCCACCGCTTATTTTATTAGCTGAAGACAACGAAGCAAATATCCAAACCTTCAGTTCCTATTTAACCGCATTCAAATATCGCGTCATCATCGCTCGTAATGGAATAGAAGCCATTGCTCAAGCCAAAGCCAACCTGCCCGATATCATCCTTATGGATATTCAAATGCCCACTATGGATGGACTAGAAGCAACTAGACAAATCCGTCTCGATCCCAACTTGATTAATATTCCTATCATCGCGCTCACGGCTCTGGCGATGGAAGACGATCGGGAAAAATGTCTAGCGGCGGGAGCTAACGACTACATAGCCAAGCCTGTTCGCTTGCGAACACTATCAAATACCATTCAAGAACTATTGCGATCGCTTAAATAATCATGCA
>JANMFC010000011.1:0-7836 GCA_031377675.1 Pseudanabaena sp. OTE_70b_metabat_355
CAAACTTCTTGATTTGTCTACAAATGAGGTGCTGATGTAACATAAGAGAGATAGAACTATCTACTATCTTCCTTGTTATGTTCGTTATAAAGTTAAAGAAATTTGTCAAGTGAATATAGATGAACTTCAGGGGACTGTTTCTGGAACTCTGCTTTTTTCTTTTTACTACGGAAATCTTCCAAAGGAAATGATCTAGCAGTTTACAGGAGATGGAAGTAAATCAATTTTACTGCAATTTAGTCGGCAGGAGTCAATCCAATTGAAAGATGACAAAGGAATAACTTACAAGTAAGATAGACGTTAGTATTTAATCAGGAGAGAATCTTGCTATGGTAATGGACTACATCATCGAAGACTTGATGGAAGAAGTCGTAGAACGTAAAGGTTCCGACCTGCATATTTCCGCAGGTTTGCCGCCTTACATTCGGATCAGCGGACATCTTACTCGCACCGAGCGCGACCCACTGAGTCCTGAAGAATGTCAGCGCTTGATCTTTGCAATGTTGAATAACACCCAGCGCAAAACCCTCGAACAGACTTGGGAACTAGATTGTTCTTATGGGGTAAAAGGACTTGCAAGATTTCGCGTAAATGTTTACAAAGATCGCGGAACCTATGCGGCTTGCTTACGGGCGCTTTCTTCTAAGATCCCCGATATGGATGATCTGAATTTGCCGCCGATTGTACGCGAACTGAGTGAAAAACCGCGTGGATTAGTTTTGGTCACAGGACCTACTGGTTCAGGGAAAACGACTACCTTGGCAGCGATGATCCAAACGATCAATAAGACTCGCGCTGAACATATTCTCACAGTCGAAGATCCGATCGAATTTGTCTATGAATCGGTAAAAAGTGTCATCCACCAGCGTCAAGTCGGAGAAGACACCAAAACCTTTGCTAATGCCTTAAAAGCGGCTTTACGCGAAGATCCTGATGTAATTCTTGTCGGAGAAATGCGCGATTTAGAAACGATCCAATTAGCCGTATCCGCAGCCGAAACAGGGCATTTAGTATTTGGGACATTACATACTAGTTCTGCTTCTCAGACAGTCGATCGCATGGTAGATGTATTTCCGCCAGAGCAGCAAGGACAGATTCGGGTGCAACTTTCTAACTCCTTAGTCGCAGTACTGAGTCAAACCCTTGTGCAACGACATAATCCGCAACCAGGGCAGTTCGGACGAGTGATGGCGCAGGAAATCATGATTGTCACACCTGCGATTTCCAACCTGATTCGTGAAGGTAAAACCGCTCAAATGTACGGCTTTATCCAGACTGGGGGCAAACAATCGATGCAAACCCTTGAATCGGTTTTGGCAAAGCTTTATATGGATGGTGATGTCACCTTTGAAGCGGCCATGTCTAAGACTTCCCGCCCTGAAGAGTTATTGCGTGTAGTTGGGCCAAATCCTCCCGCCGTAATGAAGCGTAAGGCTGCTGTAAGTGATACGCGATCGCGCTCAGTCGGTGGTTAAGTTAATGGCTATATTCGTTAAACTTCTTATCCCTAATTTTTTGTAAAAATTTGTAAAAAGGTGCAGTGATGGCAAAATTTCAAGGGAATTTAAAAGACTCCAAAGGGAAGTCTGTACAGCAAACCATGGTGGCCGTATCAGTCAAGGAAGCTCGTGATACTTGGAGACAAAAGGGTTTTGTTGTTCAAGATATCAAAGAAGTTAAGGGTGGCTTTGATTTTGCTGGCTTTACCATGAAAAAGGTGACAGTCAAGGACTTAGCCTTATTTTCACGACAGTTAGCAACCTTGGTGAATGCAGGTGTATCGATGGTACGCGGATTGGGAGTTATGTGCGATCAATGCTCTAATCCGCGATTAAAAATTGCTCTTACCGAAGTACTTGATGATGTGCAGCAAGGTACGAACTTTTCTGATGCTCTGCGGAAGCACCCAAAAGTATTTGATAAACTGTATTGCGCGATGGTGCAAGCAGGTGAGACGGGTGGTGTGCTTGATGACGTTTTGGCTCGTTTAGCGACATTACTCGAAGATTCTGCGCGTTTGACTAACCAAATTAAGTCGGCGATGACTTATCCAATTGTGGTTTCATCGGTCGCACTCCTGATCTTCCTTGCGATGTGTATTTTCATCATTCCTGTATTTGATGGTGTATTCAAGAGCTTGGGTGGTGAGTTACCAGCATTTACGCAGATATTGGTAAATATCAGTAACTTTTTAAAAAGCGAGAAAATATTTATTTTGCCAGCCACTTTCTTTGGGCTTAGTTTTGCCTATAAGCGTGCTTACGCAACTCCTGCTGGTAAGTTGTATTTTGATGGTTTATTCCTGAAAATGCCTTTGTTTGGCGATCTCGTAGTCAAGACGGCGGTGGCGAGATTTGCGCGGACTTTCGGTTCTCTCTCGAAAGCAGGCGTGCCGATTCTAGCTTCCCTAGAAATTACGGGGGAAACAGCAGGAAATCTCGTGATTTCTAATGCGATTGACTCGGCACGAAATGCGGTCAGAGAGGGCGGTCAAATTGCCCCTGCAATGGAGAAAACACAAGTATTTCCAGTGATGGCTTTACAGATGGTCAGTATCGGTGAAGAAACTGGTGAAATTGATAAGATGTTAATGAAAGTCGCTGACTTTTATGAGAATGAAGTTGAAGAAGCGGTCAAGGCGATGACAAGTTTGATGGAACCATTAATGATCCTTGTCTTAGGTGGCATGGTCGGTTCGATTATTGTCGGGATGTACTTACCGATTTTCTCGATTATGGACAAGATCAAGTAATCAAAAAGCCCTGCTAATGCGGGGCTTTTATCAAGCATTTTGAGAAACCATTTCTAGCAAAATACCGATGATTTTATCAGGGCTTTCAATGGGATAATCATCTAAATCTATATATACATTACTCTCATCCATTTTTAGAAATTTCCACGCTGTTCCCGTGGTCACGACACCATAGATCCTGTTTACACTTTGATCTTTCTCTAGTTCATTAAAAATTTTGGCAGCAACCATTTCCGCAATACATTGACCTAATCCACCAATAATATTTTCATTTTTTGCTTCTACCACCGCCACAACTGGGCTGCATAACATTAACTGTTCCGTGGAAGCACTAATAATAAAATCACAAAATCCGTTCAGTCCTTTGTCTTTATCAACATTAAATTCAATCCCAGAAAATAAGCTGATTTTGTGTTGGAGGATTTTTCTTAATTCGACTAAAACGTTGGCAATTATTAACTCCGATCGCGCTTTTTCCGTATTGATTGCACGAGCCAGAGGCACGTTTTCTGCTAGAGATTCTTTGAGATAGGCGGTAATTTCAACGGCATTAATACCGATAAAAAGATTTTCCTTTTCGATCAAGTTGATTCCCAGATTCTGTTTAACTTTCTTCAGATCAAAATCGCTGTATGCCATCACTAAGCCTCAGGTAAGTAATCTTCGTCAAGGACTTGGGCGATCGCAAAGGGGTTCTCTAATGGAAATTCAACGATCGCTAGCCCTGTCTCGGCACTAGCAAGTTTTCGCGCACCTTGATAGCAGTTTTCAAACTCTTGCAAGAAGTATCTTCTGAGGCTAGGACTGGTCTTAAATGCGTCATCTAAGCGGCGGCGATGCTCTAGCAAAGTATAGCGCCAACTATTTGAGCGTTTTTCTGGTTGATATTTGTATTTTAACAAGTGCATTAAAATAATTTCTAAGTTACTTTTAACGGCTTGTTTTTCACTTTTTCCCATACATTCAATTTCTTCGATCAAGTTATCTATATCTAAGTTTGTCAAGTTTCCGTGGCGTAGTAATTCCACAGCTTGTTCGAGCCATAGAGAAAAGTCTTGCTCGTAGAGTTGGCTATGGGATGTAGTTGGATGTGTGGCGGTGGTCATGTAGAAATTTAGCAATCAATATTCGTATTCGTATTGTGACATATTTAAAATTCCGTTTAGTCCAAACAATTAAGCGCCTCTTCCCAACTATTTTCCCAATTACTTCCCGATCGCAACCAATGTATAGGCAAGTCACCATTACCCGAACCGCGAAACCATGTGCGCTGACGTTTGGCAAATTGGCAGGTGTGAGTTACGGTCAGTGATTTAGCGGTTTCTAGATCAGTTTTATTCGCTAAATAATCGGACATCTCGCCATAGCCGAGCGTTCTTAAAAGTGGTAAATCTTTGCCATATCGTTTTTGTAAATCGCGAATTTCATCCAGCCAACCGTCTTGTAACATCTGCTCAGTGCGATCGCTGACTAACTGGCGATAAGCATCGAGATCTTCGCAATCTAAGCCAATCTGCACTATCGGATAATCAGGCGGTTGTTCTCCCTGTTGCGATGATAATGGTTGCCCCGTGACATAAAAAACCTCTAGCGATCGCAAAGTCCTGATTTGATCATTAGCATGAACTTTAGTAGCTCCCACAGGATCGACCTGTTGTAAAACTTGATAGCAATAGTTTTGACCTAACTCCTCAAGTTGCGATCGCAGTTCAGGCTGAGGCGGCACTCTGGGAATTTTTAACCCAGCCGTAATCGCCTTAATATACAAACCCGAACCACCAACGAGGATGGGGGTAATACCTTCAGCATGAAACTTAGCAATTAAAGTTTGGGCTTGGGCTTGATAATCGGCAAGAGTTAGAGTCGTATCTGGTTCAGCAATATCGATTAAGTAATGGGGGATTTCTTGTCGTTCTTCTAGGCTAGGTTTTGCTGTGCCAATATCAAAATGGCGATAAACTTGACGGGAATCAGCGCTTAAAATTGGTGAATATTTTGATAAATTTAGATGCTTAGCTAAAGCGATCGCCAGACTAGTCTTTCCTGTAGCCGTTGCCCCTAAAATCACAATCAAACCCACTGATCCTGATCGCATCATCAATTACCCAACTGGCGGCGAAAATCTCTGGGGCTAAGACGCAATGGGTTTTGCGTATCCCAAATACCTAGCTCTTGCAATCTGGCTCTAGATTGAGCGCGGTTAATTCTTGCGTCATATTTAGTATTAGGCGGATAGGGATCAGCGATCGCTAAACCCTCACCCACGAGATATTGATTAACCAATAATTTATCTTTCCAGATATAGGCAAGGAAGCGTTCAGAGTTGTCTTTTTGTTTGACATCAAACTCTAGAATCACCTTCTGCTCTTTGATCAAATCTGACAAACGCTGACGAGCGCGATCGCCCCAAGGAGATTGTTCTTTTAGCGGCGCACTTAGTCCCAACAGGCGCACTCGTTGCACAGTCATGCTGGGATTATTCACCACTGAAGCTTCCACAGTTTGACCACTAATCACCCGATTAATCAGCCACAGTTCGCCATTGATGCGATCGCTTGGCTGGGTAAAGGCGATCGCCATATTCGCAATTATTAAAAATGAAACCAAAACCACGATCAAAATCAACGGACTTAGCGAAGATGGAGAAAGCGATCGTTTTTGCTTAGTCATGATCTATAGGAATACCAAACTGAAACCAATGGCGCTTACGCTTCGCGAAAAAGTTACCAAACTGTAACCGATATACTTCATCTTCGTCTTGAGTTTCCAGATCCAAATCTGAAAGCGCATAACCAGAACAAATCAGGGCATAACCCTCATCTTGCAAGCTTTTGGACAAACCAATCACTTCATGTTGATCGATCTTGCCCGACTTGACCCGCATCGCGCAAGAAGTACAAGCCCCATTCAGACAAGAAAACGGTAAATCAATGCCCTGTGCTTCTAAGGAGTCAAGAATATAGCGATCGCCGTTAATCTCCGCTTCGTAGACTTTATCGTTTTGGCGATCGTGAATGCGAACATGGTAGGACATAGCATCTAGGTCATAGGAGCATGGAAGATAAAGTTATACGCGGGTAGGAATCATACCTGTGAGACGAGCATAATCAAACAAGCCACCCGCATCGATCACAGGGCGAACATCACCAAGGGATTTCAACTCAAAAGTTGCGCCCGTTGTTTCATTAATAATCAGATTATTGTCAAAATCAATGGTTGCTTCTTCGCCAGTTTTGAAACCATCAATTAAGCGATTGACCGATTCCCAAGGGTATAACTCACCAGTCGCCGTACAATTACGGAAGAAAATTCTGGCATAGGACTGAGCAACTACCGCCTCTAGCCCTGCTGCACCAAGGGCGATCGGTGCGTGTTCACGAGAAGAACCACAACCAAAGTTTTCACCCGCCACAATAATTGCATAAACGGTTTTGGTTTCGCCTTCGGCAATAAAGCGATCGTAGCGATCGGGCAGCCCAATCATCGCATAACTACCCAATTTTTCGTACTCATCAGGCTTTGATGGCACAAGGGTGAGATATTCCGCAGGAATAATTTGGTCAGTATCAATATTGTCATCCAAAACAAATACTTATCACTTAATAGTCTTACTCATAGTTTTCACTTCTAGTCAAAATTCTAGTCAAAATTCTAGTCAAAGTAAAATAGGGTCACAACCTTACGCTGCTCTTCAGCATCTTGACAAGTTTGTAACAACGTCTCGCTACCATGAAACGCAAAGCAAATCAATTGCTGACACTTAGAAATAATCTCTTGATTGCAGCGAATACTCGCCTCTGGCAAAGACAGACTATCATTTTCGCTATGCTCAATTAAGTGAATAACATTTTCTAACTGCTCGCGAGACTCATAGGGTTGTCGATCCAGACTTTGAGGCAAAATTACGGTTAACAAATTTGGGTCAGCCCGCAACGCACCTCGAATCGCGGCAAAATTTGTACCTGTTGCCCCTGAGGTAATAATGCTGTTGCCAGACAAAGCCAAGGCATAGCTGAGCAGTTCGATCAGCAATTGGTGCGTCAATGGCACATGGCGGGAGCCTAGAAATGCAATCCGCTTAGAGCCTTGTTGCTGAATCGTAGCCAGCTCCTGCAAAAAGTCGTCTAGCTTGGGTAAATTAATTGACTGAGTCAAACAAATCCCTCTCGTTTACTACTAACTGAACGAATAAGTACACAATATCACCTAAACGCTTGATCTGCGATCGCAAGAAGAAGGCAGGATATAATCCGATCAAAATTTGTAGGGGTAGAGCATTTGCACCACTATCTTGAAACTCATCACCGAAATCTCGATCCGCAAATGCTCTACCCTTCGCCTTCGTTGATAAATTATCTTATCATAAGATTTATCTCTTGTTAGCGATCGCTTTAAGAATTGCTAATCCCGCCCCTACAGAAGATGTTGATTTTATTAAATTCATGATCTTAAGCAAGATTGAGATCTGTCCATGTTTCGATTGCGTCAGTGGATTTAACCAAGTGCATACCTGCATCTGCAAAGCGTTGAAATGCTACATCGGCTTGATCGGTGTAGTCCACAATATTAGGAACAACTACAGGCGAAGTGCAATCTTCGAGTAGATAGACCTTCTTCGCGAGTTTAGGATCGTGAGCAAGGATTTCGCTGAGCAAGTCTTGAATTGTCCATGCCACGCAATGGCTCTTGGCTTGCCCTGCAATGATCACCGCATCAAATTCCAGTAATCTTTGCAAAAACCGCGTATTCTTTTGGGCGATCGGTCTACCATCGGCTCCATCCATGACTTCAGGACGAAGTACAGAATAATTTTCCGTGAGAGGATTGCCACCTTTAATCTCGAAATTAGTCTGACTGTGACGAGCGATATTGTGAAAGAACATCGCTTCTTCAACAGAGGAAACTAGTGCGTGACCAATGCCGCCAAGCATGGAGTGATATGCCTACCCCTGTTAAGGTGCAAAAATATCGAACTTAGATTGGTCGTTTCAGCCTTCAAGAATCCATTTTATTGAACTTTTGACATGATGTTTTACAGATCTATATCGATGGGATCACGCAAGCTCATTAGTCACCTTAACAGG
>JANMFC010000140.1:0-1717 GCA_031377675.1 Pseudanabaena sp. OTE_70b_metabat_355
CGCGGATCGTGCCGAGCAGATTACCAAAATCAGCAAGTGAGTTGCGATCGTCAAAATCAAACTTTAAGGTGCGATTGATGGATTGACAAATACGATAAGCTGCCATAGCTCTCGGTTCGACCACCACATCAATTTCGGCATTAGGATATTTTTGCTTGAGGGTATCCAGTGTCGGAAAAAACAGCAACTGATCGCCAGTACCACCTGGAACCAAGGCAAGTATTCGCATCATATTTTATATATTCCTACACAAAGATCGTAAGTCATAATACTTTGTTTTTGCGAGTTGATATAGGCACTAAAAATACACAGTCTTAAGAATTTATGGCGATCGCTAGTCAAACTCAAAATCTATCTTGGTAGACAAGCAGCTTAAGCTACTTTGCTTGTCTAAAAAAGCAAAAGGCGATCGATAATCTAGAGTTTTTTTACTTAAACTCTTGTGCAAATGCCCAAGTTAGTAATAAGATAGGTTTCGGTCAAATGGCGAGTGTAGCCAAGTGGTTAAGGCAGTGGTTTGTGGTACCACCATTCGTGGGTTCAATTCCCATCATTCGCCCTCATTCATAAAGTAAAAAGGCAACTGCGCCTATCTAGATACCTATAGCAATTCCAAATAAATTGTGATAGGCGCACCCGCAGGGTGCGCCTATCACAATTTGTTTGGGATTGCTATATAAGTGCAAAACTATTTGCAAATTGTTCAAAAACTTTGGTGCTGTCGATGTTGGCATCATTTTTAAAACTAGGTTGGTAATAGTGAATCGTATAAATAAACTTGTCGGTTTCTATAGTCAAAACCTTGACCTTCCAAATTAGGGAAGTAGTGGATGAACTTTCAGGTTTATTTGCGACTGGAAATTCTTTTGTGAATTCCTTTTTAGAGACAGACTTTGCACCTTTGATCTTTGGATCAAATGGAGTAATGACCAAATCTTTAGCAGTTTCCGAACCATCATTCAAAGGACTAGCGGCATTAGAAGTGTTAGGCGCGATCGCTTTAGCATCAATCGGTTTCCTTGTCGCGATCGCATAAACCTGTTGGCTCTGTTCTAGTTTCTGTTGTAATTTCCGACCTAATTTTTCTGGATTAGAATCATCTTCACTTTTTAATACTTCAGAGTTTGGCGTAAAAATTACCATGCTCGCGCCTGAAGGTTCTAAACCTAAATCGATTACTTTCCATGCCGCAGGATAGCGCAACATATAACCCGCGCCGTTGTACTTAGTTGTTAATTCTGGTTTAGCATCCTCAGAGCGACAAAGTTCAATCTTGCTAGCATCTTGATTAGTTTGCAAAATATATCGTATGTCTTCAGCGATTAAGGCAATTTCAAAACCATCTTGAGTTGGTGAAACGGTTTGACATAAATCGCTAATATTGGCTGCTCGTGGCTTTTGCGACTCCACAGAAATAGACACATTAGTTGATAGATTTAGTTGCGATCGCAGATAATTTGTCGCTTTTTCGGTTGTTACCGACAAATTACCCGTTGAAGAGATTTGCTGACAGCCAAAAAGTAACCATGCGATCGCGATTGTCCTTAAATTAGCTTTAGATTTGGCTCTTAAATTAAATCTCGAATTTATTTGAAAGTTTGACATAACATGAAGCGAGACAGAGAAATTGTCATAGGGATTTTCATATAGGTTACAGCGCTTTGCGCTAAAACCAAACCCAGAGAAAAGTTTAAAAGTTCAGGTTAGCGGCAATTTT
>JANMFC010000144.1:0-1955 GCA_031377675.1 Pseudanabaena sp. OTE_70b_metabat_355
CCTGTGGCATCAAAATATTTATGGGATCGATGCATGGAGATTTGTTGATTGATCAAGAAGATCTGTTAGACAAGATTTTTTCACAGGGCGATCGCTTAATTGCGGTTCATGCTGAGGATCAAGCAAGAATTGCTCAACGCCGCATTGAATTTGCCGATAGCAAAGATCCTGCTAAGCATTCACTAATTCAGGACAATCAAGCGGCGCTCAATGCGACGAAACTAGCCGTAAAGCTTTCTAAAAAATATCAGCGACGGTTACATATCTTGCATATGTCCACGGGTGAAGAGGCAGAATTTTTACGTCAAGAAAAACCTGCATGGGTGACAGCAGAGGTGACACCGCAGCATTTACTGATGAATATAGGGGCTTACGAGAAAATTGGCTCTCTAGCACAAATGAATCCACCCTTGCGATCGCCCCGCGATCAAGAAATATTGTGGCAAGCCCTGCTAGATGGGGTGATTGACTTTATAGCGACGGATCATGCGCCGCACACCTTAGCTGAGAAAGGACTAGCTGCAAGCTTTGATAATCCTGTTCAGACTGAGAAATCTTCTGCGGATACGGTTTTGCTAGAACCAGCAAATGTGCCATCAGGAATGCCAGGTGTGGAAACATCAATGCCCCTAATGCTGACGGAAGCAATGAAAGGACGTTGCACGGTACATCAGGTCAGCGAGTGGATGAGCAGAAATGTGGCTAAAGCCTATAAAATTGCCAATAAAGGCGAAATTCGCGTCGGTTGGGATGCTGACTTGGTATTAGTTGATCTCCGTAACCATAAACCTGTGAGGAATGAGGATTTGTTAACAAAATGCGGTTGGAGTTCCTTCGTGGGTTGGGAACTTACGGGCTGGGCTGTGACTACGATTGTTGGAGGTCAAGTTGTGTTTGCTAATGGCAAAGTCAATCCTGATGTGCGCGGTCAAGCATTGCAGTTTGGTTAGATTCGCGACACAATAGACATAACAAAGCTTATTCGCCCGCGAAGCGGGCGAATAAGCTTATTGGCATTTTGACGCAGGACTCTTAAATTACGCGATATTATGTTTTTGCCGCACTTTTTGCCGCACTTCTTGCCGCCAAATGAATTGAGAAAACTATTGAGCAAATTATCAAGCAAAGTATTCGGTTTATTACTGATCGCGATCGCGTCAGGGTTGTTTGCTGCTTGTAGCAACACAGATCCAAATAGTAATACTGGGAGCGATGATAAGAAATTATCGATACCTGTGACCGATAGCACCAAAGTCTCACCAACTCCCGCGATCGCATCTAGTCCCGCTCAATCCACCTCACCAAAATCTCCAGCCCCCAGCACCATCGCCGCTAGCCCCAAGATCGCCTTCGCAAACTTACCCGAACTAAAAATTGGTGAACTCGAACCCTATAAACGCGGGGAATTATTAGAAATAGATATTCCCAAAGGTTGGAAACTAGTTGATAATAGCCAACCGAACGAAATCCTCGTCACTTGGCTGGAAACAGCCGAACGCGCCACGGTTTCGGTAAATATTTTCGTGCCACCAAATGAAATACCTGAAAATCGTCTCAGCGAGGTTTTTGAGACGATTATCAAAGGTATGTATGGGACTCAGCCTGATTTTTCAATGCGATCGCCAGTAGTTGAAGCGACAGGAAATATTGTGATCGAATGGACATCAACGGTGACAATTGGCGATAAAACAATTAAGTTTCAAGCCAATAGCAGATTGCAACGAATTAATAATAAGTTTGCTATTTTGACTTTTGGGGCGATCGAGCCTAAATTTATAGAAATGAAAGATGCTTTCGCTAAAATAGCCAATAGTCAGATTGTGAATGCTACTCTCGCCATTCCTTGAATAATTGCTTCCAAAAGATTGCGGTGGGCTTCGTCCGTCACAATCTTTTGGGATTTTATGAGATTATTTATTTACTAGAAGTCTCTAACATCAAAAAAATGCTGAAAC
>JANMFC010000151.1:0-13265 GCA_031377675.1 Pseudanabaena sp. OTE_70b_metabat_355
GATCGCATCTAGTTTTGCTTTTTTATAGATCTTACCTAAATATTCATCTGTCATATATTTTTTAAGGCTAGGACTATCAGCTAGATAATCAGCTACATTTGACCGCTCTCTTTGAACTGTGACTAACCAACTTCGCGATCGCAATTGTGGTTGATAATCCCACTTTAGCAAGTGATGAATAATCAAACGTATGCTACTCAACAAACTGTCGCGTTCCCGCTTGGACAAGTCCGCACCTCTTCTACGAGATTTTCAATATCTAACTCGGTCAAGTTTCCTACTTCAAGCAAATCAGCCATAGTTTCCGCCCATTGGCTATAATCTCGCTCGTATAGTTTTTTCATGTCAACCTCAGCGATCGGTGTTGTAGTTTAACTCATCTAAAAAATCAGGGCAGCTTTATGTTAATGAATCATAAACTTTGCCTCGACCATCATGCGGACTACATCCTGCATTTTATACTTCGCTTCCCATCCTAACTGAATTTTAGCTTTATGAGGATTACCTCTACCTACCGCCAAATCTGTTGGTCTAAAAAGACTGCGATCGACAATTACATAATCGCGCCAATTTAAATTGACAGATGTAAATGCTGTCTCGACAAACTCCTCTAAAGATGAACTTTGTCCAGTAGCGATCGCATAGTCATCAGCGTATTCCTGTTGCAACATCAAATACATCGCTTCAACATATTCTTGCGCCCAACCCCAGTCGCGCTCAATTGACATGTTACCTAGATATAGTTTTTCATCACTCCCTTGGGTAATCCGACAAGCTGTAGCCACAATCTTTTGAGTGACAAATCTTTCTGGACGCAGGGGCGATTCATGATTAAACAATATTCCCGAACAGGCAAATAGCCCGTAAGCCTCGCGATAATTAGCTACTTCCCAAAAGGCGGTAGCCTTAGCGACAGCATAGGGGCTTCGGGGACGAAATGGAGTTAGTTCATCGGCGGCAACATCACCTGTATCGCCAAAGCATTCACTAGAACCTGCATTATAAAGCTTGATCTGTGCGCCTAAAAAGCGAATGGATTCTAATAAGTTAAGTGTGCCAGTAGCTATGCTTTCTAAAGTTTCTACGGGTTGTCCAAAAGACAAGCCTACGGAAGTTTGCCCTGCTAAATTATAGATTTCATCAGGCTGAACTTTTGTCAGTACTTGCAAAACGCTGCGAAAGTCGGTCAAAGACATTGACTCTAGTTTTACTTGGTCTTTGATGCCTAAATGAATTAAATTTTGGAAGGATGAGATTTGAGCATCTCTAGAAGTTCCACAGACTGCATAGCCTCGGTTGAGAAGTAGCTGCGCTAAATAGGCTCCATCTTGTCCAGAAATTCCACAAACAAGGGCTTTTTTCATAAAAATTAAAGCTCCTTAACCTGATCACTATAACTATAAACCTCAATAGCCAAATTTTCTGCCACTGGTAAAGCCCGATGATCAACCATTGGACACATCACAATTTTTCTTGTCACCGATCGCTGATGTCGATTTTCATAAAAAGTAGCCTTGCGATCAAAAATATACATATCTGACTTGCTCATCGATGACTTGATCTCACAAAGGATCACAACGCCATTTTTGATAATCACATCAATTTCCACCTGATCGGGTCGCCCAAAGACCATCCCATCCTGATCGTACTCATTCAGATTCATCACCTCCACCCCAAACGACTCCTCCAAAATCGCCTTTAGACCATTGCGAAAACTCGCCTCCGAATACAGACCCCAACGCGAACCCAAAGCACCAATAGTACTTTCATAGCGACGGTTCGCCTTCTGAATTTCCGCTAAAGTGGCATGGTTCTGGGCTTCCATTCTGTCAAGGCGTTGGTTGTTTTCATGCCATTTTTGGTTATTTTCATGCCATTTTTGATTATCCTCTTCCCATTTTCGGTTATTTTCATCCCACTTTCGGTTATTTTCATCCCACTTACGAGCCTGTTCTGCTTGGAAAGCATCAAATTTTCGGTTGTTTTCATCCCACTTGCGAGCCTGCTCTTCCCTGTCTCGTTGTAGTTCCGCCATAACGCGATCAAACTTCTCGTCAAACTCAGTTCTGGGCGTATAGTACTCTGATACGGTACGCAGCACAAAGTCTCGTATCGCTGGTTCCTCGGCGATCGCCCTAGGCAACTCCCTTTGGATTAATGCTCTAATTTCAGCTTCAATCATAAATTATATCCTTCAAATTCTTATAAAGATCTTACTTTTTGAGTCTAATCTTTTGGCAAGAAATGCCTCCAAATCTGCCATAGTGTCAAGATCCCACAACGCCGATTCCAATTCCTCTAATGCGGAGATCGGCAGAGCCTTAACCTGTTCTGCTTGTTCCGCCGACAAACTCCCCAACTCCCGCGTTATTTGTTTCAATATCTCATCCCTTGCCATCTCATAGTAGCCTTCATTCAAAAGTCCCTTCGCAAGGGTAAATCGAGTAAATGTTGCGGTCGTGGGATCAAAGACAATCATGATAATGAATTCCTTATTATTTCAAATGTGTCAGAAAGTTCTCTAAATCGGCGATGTCGGTAAAATCCAACAAAGCCTCCCCCAAATTTTCTAGTTGTGGCATAGATAATTGCCAGATCCGCTCCAACTGATTCTCCGATAACTTCCCAAATCGCCGCTTTAACTGACGCACAACCAAACTCGCCTCCCCCTCTTGCCGACCCTCCGTGCGAATTTCCTGATAAAATCGGGATTGGGTAATATCCATTTGTTTCAGGTCTAGTATCTGCATAATCATCTCCTTAGTTAAATCAGGGAACTTATTTGCCAGTATAGTCTCAATCAAACTCAATCGCCGATCAAACTTCGCCTGAGTTGCCGCCCCACTCAATAAGACTTTACCGTATGCCGCCGTTTGGTTTTGATCCGTTGCCAACAATTGCAACAGAGCTAAATTTGGACTTAAGTCCTCCTTATTCTTCAAATCGGTAAGATACAGCCGAGTTACACGATCGCCCAATCATCCACCTCACAGAAACGCGATCGCCCAACCAATCACCTCACTTAAAACGCGATCGCCCACTCACTCACTAAAAAACGCGATCGCCTTTGAAAAAGATATTTTATATCAGTCAAGTTAAACCAGTAATTATGTAAAATGAAGAATGAAAATAGATGGGGTAACAGCAATGTTAGTTCGCTACGCTTTAAGTGATTATATCCATGAAGCTCTAATTGTTTCTAATATTGAACAACTAGAAGATGGTGGTTATGTTGGTAGAATCCCTACTTGTCAGGGGGTAATTGCTTTTGGAAGTACTTTTGCAGATTGTAAGGTTGAGTTACGTTCAACGCTAGAGGATTGGGTTTTAGTGGGATTAAAATTAGGTCATACTTTGCCTGTCATTTATTTCTCGTCAAATAGATGTCGATGAATGGAACGGACTTTAAATCGCCCTATCACCCACAAAAAACGCGATCGTCCAACCACTCACAAAAAAGTACAACACGATCGCCCAATCATCACCTTCACAAAAACTACAACAGAATCAATTTGTGCTAATATATCAAATATGATATAGAACGGTATGGGAAATCAAAATAAACCTTTAGTTTGGCTGCATGGTGAGGTTAAAACTCCACCTTTCAGTCAAGAAATACGAGTGGAAACTGGTGTTCTGCTCAGGCAATTGCAGCAAGGTGTATCTATTGGATTGCCCCATTCTCGTCCGATGCCCAGTATAGGAGAACGCTGTCATGAGTTACGAATTAGGGATGCAGAAAAAAACTGGAGAATCATTTATCGAATTGATGATGATGCAATTTTGATTGTGGAGGTTTTTAATAAATCAACGAGGACTACACCTAAAAATGTGATTGATATTTGTAGAAAGCGACTTACTAGATATGATGCTGATTAGGTAGGAGAATATGATGGATCAAGCTAAAAGAGAGAGTTTAGAAGCTAAAGGTTGGAAGGTTGGATCGGTTTCAGATTTTTTGGAGTTAACGGCTGAAGAGTCTGTTTTAGTTGAGATAAAACTGGCTCTGAGTCAGAATCTAAAAGAGCGTCGGCAAAGGCTGATGACTCAAAGTGAACTTGCTTCTAAAATGAGTTCTAGTCAGCCTCGGATTGCTAAGGCTGAGAATGGTGATGCTTCTGTTTCTATTGAGTTACTGATTAGGGCGATGTTGGCGACTGGTGCTACGCCTCAAGATATTGGTCAAGTTATTGCTGGGGTAGCATAAGGCGATCGCCCAATCATCCCCTTTAAAAAACACGATCGCCCAATCATCCCCTTAAAAAACGCGATCGCCCCGCCACTCACCAAAAACGCGATCGCCCAACCACTCAAATAAAATAGCTCTTATGCTAAGCTTGAGAAACGTGATTGTAAGCAAATATGAACTATCGTAACATCATCACAATTGAGCCAGATAAGCGCGGTGGGAAGCCTTGCATTAGGCGGATGCGTATTACTGTGTATGATGTTTTAGGATGGTTAGCATCGGGAATGTCTCATGCAGAAATTTTAGATGACTTTCCAGAATTGACAGAGCAGGATATTAGGGCTTGTTTAGAGTTTGCTGCGGATAGAGAACATAGATTGATGGCTTTTGTGGGTGCTGCGTGAGGTTACTTTTTGATCAAAATTTGAGTCGTAAGTTGGCAGGAAGATTAGCTGATATTTTTCCTGATTGCAGCCATGTTCAGTTCCATGATTTAGATGATAAAACTGATACTGAGATATGGGAGTTTGCTAAAATCAATGATTTCTATATCGTGACTCAAGATGCAGATTTTGAGGAGAGAAGTCGTCTGTATGGTTCGCCTCCCAAGGTGATTTGGTTACGTTGTGGAAATGTGCCAACAAGTCAGGTCGAACAAATATTAAGGTTCGGGAGTGAAGTAATTCAGGGGTTGGAAGATTCTGTAAATATAGATTGTCTTGAGGTTTACTAAACGCGATCGCCCAACCACTCACAAAAACGCGATCTCCCAATCATCTCATAAAAGTAAGGCATTATTTTACAGTCATTCTCTTCACTAAATCGTAATCGCACTTTCCTTTATAGTTTGTAAAAATCTTGTTGCATATCGGGCGATAAATGTAACCATGTTTGCAATCCAATTACATATTTTAAACTTCTAACTACAAGGTGAGCGCCAGAGGTTGAAGAATACCAATAGATAGAAATTGGTTGTTTTTCTCCATTTTTCATTTCTAAAATAATGCGCTCGCTTGTGTCATCATCGTTTTTTTCTTGATTATTTTCAACCTGAATGTCTTTAATACTTACTATTTCGTATTTACCAATTTCTTCACCATTAAGTTCGTAAATCAGCAACCCTTTTGCCTTATCTACTGTATAAGATCTCATATCTGAGTTTTTATACATATCTGAAATTCGATAAACTTTGTAAATTTCTTCAGACTGTTCCACTGTCCACTGTCTATCTATTAATTGTGTTGGTTGATCTCTAAGGAATTCCGACAGTTTTCTCCCTAGCATGTGAAATTCACAATATCCTGACGCTCTTGCTAAAAGGATTTTGATTCCTCTAACTTGATTCCCCTTTCTAATCCAAGTAATTAATTCAGTTGCGGACTTTATTCCTAATTCTTCAACACCAGTAACTTCAGATAGAGAATAATCATCAATGCTGGTATTGAAAAGTTTTTTCTTCTGAACAGAGAATTTTTGTATTGATTTATCAAATGAACAGATTATTACACCAGAAAAAAAGAATAATAAGTTGACTATTCCATGTGCTGAAATAAAACCACCTATAATATAGCTTGGGGCTATAAAAGACTCTTTCGGAGATTTATTAGCTGAGGCTAATATACTAGGAATAATACCTAAGTATGTGAAGACAATAATAAAAATCCCAGCAATTGCAATACTCGTAAAAACGATTTTCTCACGTTCATTGCTTATTTGAATAGTTAGGCGTTTAGAACTATCTTCAAAAACTTTATATTTCATGACTTTACACACTCAAAAAATTGGATTGCATTCATGATTTACATTTCTAATTTAATATTTCGCCAAAAAAATATTTCCATCAGATCTGAGAATAGGGTATTTAGAAAGATTATGTTTTTTGCTAAATACCCGATTAGTAACTCATGATAAGCAAAACCGAGACTTATTTCAACCTTTCAATTAACCGATCGCCTACTCTTAGAGCATTAGCAATAATCGTCAAAGCAGGATTCACCGCCGCATTCGATGGGAAGAAACTGCCGTCTACAACGTAAAGATTATCGAGATCGTGGGCGCGGCAATCGCGGTCTAAAACTGAAGTTAAAGGATCGTCACCAAAGCGACAGGTTCCGCATTGATTGGCGACCACTTGCAAGGGCGACTCGGCGCGGGGATGCAGGGAACCAGTACGGAAACCATCTAGGGACTTCTCGATATTTTTTAAAACATCAGTCCAATGATAAATTAGGCGATCATGGGCTTCCGTGTTGTTGGGATTGTAATCGATATGGATTTTATGGTTTTCCCAGCGCACACGATTATTCGGGTCTGGCAAATCCTCTGTTTGCGCCCACCAGCCGATGGAATGGGTGGCTAATTGTTTTAGTCCAAAGTTGGGCATGAGCTTGGCGACAATAGAGAATACGGGAGGAGATTCTGCAAAAATGATGTCGGTGAGCAGTCCGCCAGAGTTCTGGATGTGTCCCATTGGATAGGGAAAATCCGCATCACCCCAATAGAAATCATTCACATAAATAGATTTTTGGAAGGAACCATTATTGGGCTTGGTGCTGAGTTGGACCACTGATGACAATAGGCTTTTCATCAAATTCCGTCCCACTTGATCGGAGCTATTGGCAAGTCCTTTGGGATGGGAATCATTTGCTGATCGCAATAGCAACGCCGCCGAATTGATTGCACCACAGGCAAGCACGACGATATCGCCTAAAAAGAGATAGGACTGTCCGCCCACTTCCGCTTCTACTCCTTTCACCGATCGCCCCGATGGATTGGTATGTAAACTGATCACTTTGGCTTGGGTTTTCAAGGTGACATTGGCAGATTTCAAGGCAGGGACAAGGCAGCTTTCTTCAGAATCGCTAGTGGGGTCATCATCTTGACGGGTTAAGCCGAGGGGAATTGTGGAGGGATGCAAACCTTGATTAGCGATCGCCTCATAGATCTTCTGAATCTCAGGCTCATGATTAACAGCAGGATAGGGATAATCAGCGCTGTGAATTGGTTCGGTACTGTCAGTTTGTGGATTGCCATGCACCTTATAGAGATTTTCGGCTTCCGTGTAATAAGGCTCAAATTCGTCATACTTCACGCACCATTCTGGCGAAATTCCCGCTTGATGAGTGACCGTTTCAAAGTCCTTCTCGCGCCGCCGCAATAGAGCCGCACCATAGATTTTGCTGTTCCCACCGATCGCATAGTTAGTCTGCGGTGAAAATGGTTCGCCTGTGTGGTCATACCATTGTTCGGGAGCATGATAGCGATCGCGCTGAAAGATATCGATATTGCTACGATTCTGTTCTTCGAGGGGCATAAAGTCTCCTCGTTCTAGAATCAGAATTTTCTTGCCTGTGGAAGCGAGTTTATAGGCAAGGGTTCCACCCCCAGCGCCAGTTCCCACAATAATCACATCGTAATAATTGTCATCAATAATCATTGGTGTACCTTCGTTTTACTATTGAGTTTATAGGAATGATAGAACCCTCATTTTCTTGTAAGCTTTTGGATGGCTCCAAATATTTCACAGATGTAATATGGTAGTTCTATGCTAGAGATTAGGCTAATTTTTTTCTACATCTTGCCCCGATTACTTCTTAACACGCTAGTAAGCGGTTACATTAGTATGATTGTCGGTTCAGCAGTAGGTTTGATTGTCGGTTTGTTACGCCAACGCATTAAAGAGACTTTATTCGTGAGCTGTATCGGCGCTTTCTTTGGTTGTTTGGTGATTTTTATTACACCTTGGCTAGCAGAGCCAGGCTCTTCTTACTATATACAGGCATTAAAAGGACAAGGTGGGGAGTTGGAAATTTATGTAGAGCTATTTTTTGTCTTGATTGGTGGCTTTGCTGGTGGCGCGATCGCAAGTATTTTCTGCTTTCGGCAATGCCTAGGTCTTAAGAAGAAATTTGCAATCAGGATTATGGCTTGTATCTATGTTCTGCAATCCATGTCACTTTATTATCATTATCGCTAATGCTCTATAATCACTGCCAAACATAAATCAGAATAAACAACGCAATCCAAATCACATCGACAAAGTGCCAAAATAGGGAAGTGGATTCGACTCCGAACTCTCCTTTGGCGTAATTATCAGGAAAGAACGATCGCACTAGCATAATTAACTGCAACAGCACACCCGTTAAAACGTGCAGCCCGTGAAAGCCCGTCAGCAAATAGAAACTACCGCCAAACACGCCATCACCGAAGCCAAAGGCTAAACCACTCCATTCCACTGCTTGACCGTAAACAAAGTAACTACCCATGGCGATCGTCAGCAACCAGAAGGCGCGAAAGCCCCAAAGTTGCTTTTTATGGAGGAATTTCTCAGCGATATAGATCGTGAAACTGCTGGAAACCAGAATCACTGTATTAATCGCAGGTTCGCGAATTTCTAAGCCTGTTACACCAACAGGAAGCCAATTGAGGGATGTCGTTTTATAGACAATGTAGGCGGCAAAAAAGCTCAAGAAGATAACGCTTTCGGAAAGTAGGAATACTACAAACCCGAACATACGATTATCGGCATGATCGTGATGGGCGGCTTCGTGGCTGACTTCTAAAATGGGATTTTCACTAACAGAAGTATCAACTGGTTGCATGATTTACCTCCAACTTATCAGGATTAGAAACTAAGGGTTCATCTTTGCCATAGCCGTAGGGTTCGGAAATTACAATCGGTAACTCTTCAAAGTTCTCATGGGATGGTGGCGAAGAAATTAGCCATTCCAAACCGATCGCTCGCCAAGGATTTTTGGGAGCTTTTTCGCCCTGTACCCAAGAACCAATCATATTCAGCAAAAATGGCAATGTCGATACTCCTAAGAGAAAGCCACCTAAACTAGCGATCACATTCCAGAAAGCAAACTCTGGATCGTAGGAGGCAACGCGGCGGGGCATTCCCTGCAAACCGAGGGGATGCATCGGAAAGAAACAGGCGTTTGTGCCGATAAAGGTGAGGATAAAATGGAGCTTCCCTAAACCTTCGGAATACATTCTTCCCGTCATTTTGGGGAACCAATGATACAGCCCTGCATAGATTCCCATTACTACTGCACCGTAAATTACATAATGGAAATGTCCAACTACGAAGTAAGTGTTATTCACATGAATATCGACGGGTACGGAAGCAAGCATGATGCCCGTGATTCCTGCAAATACGAACATCACCATCGCGCCTAATCCAAATAACATCGCTGTATTTAGCTTAATCTTGCCGCCCCAGATCGTCGCCACCCATGCGAAAACCTTGATCCCCGTTGGTACAGAAATTAACATTGTCGTCGCCATAAAGAGCATCCGCATCCAGCTAGGTGTGCCACTGGCAAACATATGATGTACCCAGACAATGCCACTCAATCCCGTAATGATTAAGGAAGACACTGCCACAACCTTGTAACCAAAGAGAGGCTTACGCGCATAGACAGGGAAAATTTCGGAGAAAATCCCAAATACAGGCAAAGCGATCACATAGACGGCGGGATGGGAATAGAACCAGAAAAAATGTTGAAAGAGAACAGGATCGCCACCTTTAGCGGGATCGAAAAAGCTGGTTCCAAAAGTTAAGTCAGACAAGAGCATCACGGCTCCTGCGGTCAGGGCTGGCAATCCAATTAACTGAATGATTTGCGCGGCAAGGACTGTCCACACAAACACAGGCATTTTGAACCAAGTCATGCCAGTAGTTCGCATTCGGAAAATGGTAGTCACGAAGTTAATCGCACCCATAATCGAAGCTACTCCCGAAATGGCGACTGCAACTAACCAAAGGAACTGACCGTTAACAATATTGCCAGTAGGATTTTGTAAACTCACAGGCGGATAAGCCCACCAGCCCGATTGTGAAGCTCCCCCAGGCACAAAAAAGCTTGCCATGAGGATCACGCCAAACACAGGAACCATCCAAAAGGCAACTGCATTTAATTTAGGGAAAGCCATGTCACGAGCGCCAATCATCAATGGCACAAGGTAATTAGATATTCCTAAAAGTACGGGAAATGTCCAGAGAAACAGCATGATCGTGCCGTGCATCGTGAACATGGAGTTATACACAGCGCGATCGACTAAATCCGATTCGGGAGTAATTAGTTCACCCCTTATCACCATCGCGAGAACGCCGCCAATGAGAAAGAAAAAAAAGGAAGTAACAATATACTGAATTCCAATCACTTTATGATCGGTACTAAATCCAAAAAATCGCCGCCAGTCTTCGGGCTGCTCAGATTGAGGTGGAAGATCGGCGATCGCATCAATAGAAATGTTTGTCATAAAGAATAAACTTGATTAAGAATTGTGGAAACGGATGACATGTTGAATTAATTGAAGCGCGATCGCTATCTGGCATAAAATCCACTAGGGCAAGTGAATTCCAATTCCCCTTCATTGAATACAGGCTTAGGTGGCTTATCGAAAGCTGCTGATTCAGCTATACATAGAACTGAATGAGCACCTTTTCGCTTCTCGTCATAGGCCACAGCACCGACAAGAGCATATATCTTGGCTTTAGTGAGTCCTAGACCAAATAGGTCAGTTGGTACTTCCCTTGGGGTTGCATAAATGTATGCGCGATCGCTAGTTACTTCTGTAGAGAAGAGATAACGGTTTGTTTTTTCAGGAATCGAGTCAATACCCAAAGATTCATAAGATTTACTAAAAGTCTGATGCTCTAGGCTATAGACTTGCTGGGATCTAATATAAGTACCAATCGTCTGTAGTGCAGGATCACCACAAGCACAACTAATAGGAACTTGAATAAAACAAATTCCAATACCCAAAGGAATTGCACCAAGAGCGGTCAGTGCCATAATTCGTTTGGGACTTTTTTTGCGAGAACCTTCTTCGAGATTGTTTTCCAAAAGATCGGACATAAGTTAACCTCCATATTTAATTAGAATAATTAACCATTGGCGGAGCCGCAGGTATGACCGTAGCCCAATTTTTATTGCCTTTTAAAGAACGAATTGCATACTCATTGGTAGCGCGGTTGTAAGCAGCAGTGAGGGGCGTATTAGAAGCGTCAACTAACCATTGCTGATATGCTTCGGGAGATTCCACGACCACATTGGTTTGCATCGCTGCAAAATAAGTGCCGCTATATTGAGAATCTCGTAATCGATATTTGCCCTCACGAATTGGCGTAAATTCAAAATCAATCACGCGCCCAGGAATGATGTCTTGCTTGAGACGAAAAGCAGGAACGTAAAAACCATGTAGTACATCTTCGGAATGCAAAGTTAATTTGATCCTGCGGTTGTTCGGTAAATGTAATTCTGTACTACTAACATCGACACTAGTGCCTTTGCCATAGACAAACTCCCATGACCATTGCCGCGAAAATACATCAATATTTTCTGTGTCTTCGCTACCTCCCATCTTCGCCATCGGTGCAGCCTCAGCCGAAGCACTTATATGCACGTGTTCCATTGGACCTAAGACCGACATTTGACCATAGATCTGATAGCTATAAGCCGCAATCCAAATTACTAACGCAAAGGGAATTGCTGTCCAGATAATCTCTAACTTAACATTGCCCTCAATATGTGGCCCATCACTATAGTCATATTTTCCTGCTCGTTGAAACAAGATCGAATAGGTCAAAGTGCCAACCACGCCGAGAAAGATGAACGTGCCTAATGTCACCAAAAAGCTAAATAAGTTATCAATTAAAACTGATTCGGCTGAAGCTTGGGGCGGGAACCATGTATAGGCGGCTTGTCCCATCCAGAGACTGATAAGGGCGATCGCGATCGCAGCAACCGCTAAAATTAAAATCGTGCGTAGTTTCATGGTTATCCCTATAGCGAATTAAGATCTTGACCCATGCGTAACAGGCGATCGGCGGTGATATGCACCCCAAACTCTGAGGCAAGCTGTGCGCCCAAAGTCCCGTGAGCAAACATGATCGCGAAGATGGCGAGTCCTGCCAGCAAATAGCTCCATTGCACCTGTTGACCGAGATCCTTGCGCCAGAGAAAGCGCTGAAATCCTCGCCAGACCGTCATTCCCACAATCAGCGCTAATAAAAGCACACCACCCACACCATGCCAGATCATCGTTTCCATCGCTTGAAAACCCCAAGCACTCTTCACATTCTCATCGGGAGTAGCGAGTAATATTTCATAAAAACCTGCGCCGACGGTAAAGAAAGTAACGATCGCGGCGGCGACCATGTTGTACCAGCCGACATCAAAGAAATTTGATCGCGCCGCAGGGATCGCCATAAATTTGAATAGCGGCTTTTCCAAAACGAAAAATACGCCCACAAAATCAAACCCGATCGCCACAATAAATAGACCGAGTGTCAAGTGAACAAGATTCGGATGGATGGGAATGCGGTAGGGTAAACCATTCAATCCTAATTGACCATGTAATTGATCGATTAAAGTTGCAATCATTTTAAACTAGCCTCCCTTAAAGCTTCGACTACTGGCACTGTATGCAGCCCATAGACCCAAACCAGTAAATCACCTAAATAAACTTGAAACAGAACTATTCCTGTTAATAGCACACCTGCAAAGAGAAATGAAACAGGTAAAGTCTTGGGATCACGGATACGCAAGACATACCGCCATCCTGTGATCGCGGCAATGATCCCTGATAATGACCAACCAATGATCGTATGTAAGTTTAAAGTAGGTTCTACGGAACTATAAGGTTCGGCAAGTCCAGCTTCAATTTGACCAAAGACAATGGCAATAAAGATAGAAATCGTGGCAAAAAATAGATTCCACCAACTAACTTCGTATAACTTCGCATTGCGCGTGAAATAGGCGATCGCATCACACACTACCGAAAACAACACCATCGCAATTACGAAATGCACCACAATCGGATGGATTGTATCTGGATAAGGTAAATTATGGTCATTTAATGGCGGAAGATATTCCAGCATGGTATTTTTCAAGACTCAACGAGATAATTGTTTTGCTTTTAAAATCCTTATCTACTAGGTTAACAGTTTTACCTCGGTTGGGTTTTAAAAGGATGCTTACTGTAGATAATTCGTTGATAAGCAGGTAGGCATAATTAAATATAAAACCCAAATAAGTTGATTTGCCCGCTTCGCGGGCAAATCAAC
>JANMFC010000288.1:0-3743 GCA_031377675.1 Pseudanabaena sp. OTE_70b_metabat_355
ATTTCGAGATAATCCAGTTACGGCGAAAAAATTTGGCTAAATCTGATTCATCAATCGCTAAACAGATCGGGCGGCCGTGGGGACAAGTATGCGGATTGCGGGTTTGTTGCCATTGGGATAATAAATCGCGAATAGTAGTTAAATCTAATTTTGTACCATTACGAATTGCGCTGCGACAGGCGGCGGTAGCTCTCGCCATTGTCGGATCATCCTGTTGACTCATCTCTAATAAAATTTGAGCGCAGTCTTTATGTCCGACTAAAATCTCAGGTAGCGATCGCACCGCCCATAAGCCATTACCAAACACTTCGATTTCTAAACCCAATGACTGTAAGCGTTCTAATCCATCTTGACTAAGTTGTTTTAACAAAATTGGCTGCTCGATCGCGACAATTTGCCATTGAGTTTCGATGCGTTCAAAGAGAACTCGCTCATGGGCGACATGCTGTTCCACTAGCCATAGACCACCTGAATGTTCTGCTAAAATGTAAGTATCCAGAACTTGAGTGATCGCTTTTAAAGAATTATGGGGCTGATTAAAGTTTTCTTTTTTAGCGGGAATTAAATAGGATGTTTTACGCTCAGCAGCGCGGAGTAAATCGTTGGTAGCACTAGTATAGATTAATTTGGAACTTGATTCAGGAAGTTTTAGAGCTTCGGTAATCATGTCTTTTAGCTGAGATTGAAGTTCAGCGAGATTTTGAATATAGGCTTCAGTCTTAGCAGGATGACGATTCCAATCAATGCGATCGCAGGGTAAGTTTAAATTCACAATGCAAACAGGAAAGCGATTGCGTGGTAAAGTTCGCTCTAAGCTAGCCAGAATCGTCTGTTCCAATTCAGGGAAATTAATTACCCGCCCATTGAGAATAACTTTTACCCAATCAGGACGGCGGCGCGACAGGCGATCGGGTAGTCCAAGGGTAATCGAAATATTCTTACTGCCCTCTCCCTCATTGGGAGAGGGGCTGGGGATGAGGGCAAATTCCTTATAAACTAAATCATAGGACTGAATCGAACTAATAATTTGCGGCAAAATCTCACTATTATTCTCTCCTGCCCAAATTGTCATCCATTCCCGATTATCCAAATTGACTTGCCAATTAATCTGGGGATTGGCGATCGCCATAAGCTGCACTTGTAATTGAACTTTGCGAACCTGTTGAGAATTACTGGGTAGAGATTGCAGACGATTGGGATAACGGGAAAAAAGATTGCGAACGCTGACGATGGTACCTGTAGCGATCGCTGTGACTTTGGGGGATGTTTGTAAATTACCATGCTCGTCATAATTGGCTTGATAGCCGACTGGCTCTAAGATTGGGCGACTACAAATACTCAAATCCGCAAGTTGAGCCAGACTATAAAGCGCCTCACCACGAAATCCTAAACTCTTAATTTGTTGTAAATCTTCAGCATTATTGATTTT
This sequence comes from Pseudanabaena sp. OTE_70b_metabat_355, assembly GCA_031377675.1. Classification (GTDB taxonomy): domain Bacteria; phylum Cyanobacteriota; class Cyanobacteriia; order Pseudanabaenales; family Pseudanabaenaceae; genus Pseudanabaena. The sequence continues at coordinate 1,430 of JANMFC010000288.1, forward strand.
ACTCGTAGTGTGGGGTGTCGCAGCCTGTGATAAATCGGCGATCGCCATGCCACAGCCATTATCACTGACTTGCATCGAGAGCGTGTCTGTCCAAATCGAAATTACAATTCTTTTCGCCCCTGCATCGATCGCATTTTCGGCAAGTTCACGCACCACGGCAGCCAAGGAGTCGATCACTTCACCTGCGGCGATCAGATGGACAACTTCAAGGGGTAATGTGTGAATATTTGACATGAATTGCGATAAATTTGCGGTGGCAATGAATTACATTTTTTGCCAATGCCAAATACAATTATAGCAATCCAAAATGAGTTGTGAGAGGCGCACCCGCAGGGTTCGCCTCTCACAACTACTAAAAAGCCATAAATCATTTAAGAATTAAGTTATGCTTTACCGTTCAGTTTTGATAGCTCTCATCATGGCGATCTCCCCTGTGGTAAGTATCGCTCCTGCGGTAAGTGCAGAGGTAATTTCTCAAAATAATCCTGTCCCAACCCCGCCGATTAATAATCAAACAACCAATCTTGATCGCGGTTTTAAGCTCGTAATTGATGCGAGAGAGTCGCAGAAACGGGGAGAATTTTCTCAAGCTTTGCAATTATTTCAACAGGCGATCTCGATTTTCCAAAAGGAAGGCGACCTTTACGCAGAAGCTAGAACTCACAATTTTGTCGGCAATGTTTATCTAGAACTAAAAGAATCCAACAAAGCGATCGCTAATTATCAGGAAGCTTTCAAAGTTATTATTACGATTCAACCAAAGGAATCTCAGGCTAATTTGCAAGTCCGCTCAGATGAAGCTTTGATTTTACAAAATTTGGGATTTGCGTTTAATCAGGCAAATAATTGGCAAAAATCGATTGAAACCTATGAACTAGCTCTAGAACGATCGCGAATAATTAAAAACCAAGATCGTGAAGCGACAATTCTAAATAATATCGGTCAGATTTATGTGGCGATCGGCAAATTTAGCCGTGGGATTGAAGTCTTGCAAAGCGCCTTAGCGGTTCGGCAATCGAATAATGACACCAAGAATACGGGTGGAGTTTTACTAAATATTGGATTTGCTTACCGCCGACTCGGACAGTTTGAGAAAGCGTTGGATTTCTATCAGCAAGCTTTAACGGTGGTTAATAAATCTGGCGATCGCAAAGTTGAGACAAGCATTCTCAATAATATTGCGGGTATATACCGCAGTCTCGGTAAATATTCTCCAGCCTTAACCCAATACAAAGCTTCATTAGAATTATCTCAGAAGCTCAATTTACCACGCCAAGCCGCGATTACCTTGAGTAATATTGGCGCTGTGTATAACGAGTTAGGGCAGTCGGATAACGCACTGGAATATTTCGAGCAAGCTCTATCACAAATTCAAAAAATCGGTGATCGCCAATCAGAAAGTGTATTTTTAAGCAATATCGGTTTGATTTATGATGATAAAGGCAAGCGAAAACAAGCGTTGGATTATTACACCAGAGCTTTGCAAATCCATCAAGAATTGAAAGATTTTCCTGCTCAAGGGATTACCCTCAACAATATCGGCGAGGTCTATCGAGTTTTAGGATTAGATGATAAAGCGATCGCCAGTTACCAACAGTCATTAGAGATTTTGCGCGAAATAGGTGATCTCTCCGCATCCGCCGTCACCTTAAGCAATCTGGGACGGGTGTATGCCTCAACCAAGCGCTATTTTGAATCCCTTAATAATTATCAACAAGCCGCCGCAATTCATCAACAATTGGGAGAACGGCGCGGTGAATCGATTGTGCTTAGTAATTTAGGAGATTTATTTGCCGATAAAGAACAGCCTGAATTAGCAATTCTCTTTTATAAGCGATCGGTTAATCTCCGAGAATCTCTTCGCCAAGAAGTGCGATCGCTATCTATGGGTGAGCAGAAAACCTATACGAGTAAGGTTGAAGGAACCTATCGCGATCTCGCGAATCTGCTATTAAAACAAAATCGAGTTTTAGAAGCCCAACAAGTATTGGATTTGCTGAAAGTCCAAGAGCTTGATGATTATCTCAAAAATGTGCGTGGTAATGGTGAAACCGCTAAGGGGATTGAACTTTTAGATTCCGAGCAGAGATTTTTTGTGGATTATAGCGCTATCCAAAATCGGTATATTCAAGCTGGCAAGGATTCTTTAGATATCTATAAATTCACCCCATCAAATCGATCTTTAGAACAGAAACAACGCCTGCGTGAATTGGTATCGCTACAAGAAAGCGCATCAAGACAGCTAAGTAACTATGTTCAAAGCCCCGCCGTGACTTCAATTTTAAAACAAATAGGTCAATCAGGCGATCGCGCA
>JANMFC010000322.1:0-3004 GCA_031377675.1 Pseudanabaena sp. OTE_70b_metabat_355
GCTTCGGTTAAAGGGGTTTTCATTGTGAGATATTCTCCAAAATAGTTTTGTTAAGTGAAATACGGTCAAAAGACAAATTAATGTATGGCATTAATGTATCGAGAAGTAGTGGCTGACTGAAGATTGGACAAGACCAAACTAGGAAACAGCAGCAGCAGCCTTATCGAAGTAGCTACCAATTTCACTCATTAGAGCGGAACAATCGCCACGGGTAACGCCGTTAGCATCGTTAGCGATCGCGATCGCAGCTTCTTTCATTTTGCCAACACCAACAGCAACGGAAGCACCAGGAGTACCAAGAGCCAAGTATGTTTCTCTCAAACCATTCAGGCAGCGATCTTCCAAGATGCTAGCATCGCCAGAGTAGATAGCATAGGTGACATAGCGCAAGATGATTTCCATGTCGCGAAGGCAAGCAGCCATACGACGGCTGGTATATGCATTTCCACCAGGAGCGATCAAAGCAGGCTGTTCAGCAAACAATGAACGAGCAGCATTAGCAACGATTGTAGAAGAGTTGCTGGTGATGCGGTTTACGGTGTCCAAACGCTTGTTGCCATCGGCAACCATGGCGCTAAGAGCATCGATTTGAGATGCACTGATGTATGCGCCTCTAGAATCGGCTTGGGATACTACCTTTGCAAATGCGTCCAACATATACTGTTATCTCCAGTTTTGTAATTATCTTTTGTATTTTAAGTCATCCTCAAACTGTTTAAGGTTCGATGGATAATTGACCAATCTAAATGATATCTGATGTTTTGAATCAGAAACCCTAGAAAAATCTTTGTTTTAAATAGTCAGATTATTTAACTAAAGTTAAATGAATTTTTAGTTTTCATTGTTGCTTGTTCGCTAAATTTCTAACCTATTTGTTTATACTATGTCGTTGGATCATTTTTTATTACAGATTGTCACAATTTATAACGGCTTGTTGCGCGATCGCTCTAGTCGCAAGGAGCAGGGGCGATCGCAACAGCATTCAGGGCTATTCCCTGCCGAGGTTGAATAGTTGACGGAGAAAGGCGGCGATCGCAGCAAGGGCGATCGCGCCTGAGATGGCGTAGCTGATGGGCATGATGAGAGGGGTGATGTCTAAGTTGGGATTGGTGCTGGTTTGGGCGATCGTTTGAGTTGTGACTTGCTTTTGAGATTGGGTTTGGTTATTCATTGTTTTAAGTTTCTTGTGATTGCTTTAACAATTGCAAGCATCTCAAATTAATTTTGGAGATTAATCCACATACATAGCCTTACAAGCCTTACATTGCCTTACAAAGGTCAATACCTGTAGGGGCAGAGCATTCCCGCAACCATTTACAAGTTTGCCGATCATTTCAAATCGGGAATGCTCTGCCCTTAACCTCGAATATTCATCGATCATTCTCAAATCGCAGGGATAATTTATCGGTAAAAGCGAAGAGGGTTGAGCATTTGCGTAATAATATTTCTGTGAAGGGTTTAGAAATTGTGGCGCAAATGCTTAACCCCTACAGGTTTTGTTCACCTTTTTGTTCGTCTTAAATTTTATGTTTTCTCGAAATTTCCTAACTGATTTGGCTCGTAAGTATGAGTTATCCCCTGAACAAGAGGAAGTATTTTTGCTTTGGTTTCTAGAGAATAAAGACAATAACCAAATTGCTGAGAGGTTAAACGTCACGGCTGATTCAATCCGCAGTCGTAAAACAGGGATTTTCAAAAAGTTCAGTATTGGGGGAAGTGGCGCAAACAAAGAAAAACCTCTGCGAAATTGGTTGGAAGCAGAGGCGAAAAAGCAAAATGTAAAAGCTGATATTCAACCTAATACCGATGACCTCGAATCATTAGTCAAAGAGGTGAAGCAAAAAATTACGGCGGATGTGACGGAGCGCTGTGGGACGATGCGGGTGTTGGATATGACGCAACCTGTCGATTTGGATCGGATTTATACCGATGTGAATATTATTAAGGATGTGATCGGGCGGCGGCGGATTGGCTATGACGAGGTGATGGAGGTATGCACCCGTGAGCATTTTGATCGCTTTTTAGTGGGGACGATTAAAGAACGGGTAAAGGGATTTGAGGCGGTTGAAGAATTCCAGAAGCTGGTGGTGTTGGGTAAACCAGGGGCAGGAAAAACCACGTTTATGAAATATTTGGCGATGTCTTGTCTCGGTGATAGATTTCATGGGGAACTTGTGCCGATTTTTGTGACGTTGAAGGCTTATGCGGAAGAGAGGGGACAGCCTTCGTTAGAAAATTACATTTTGACGGAATTTCAAAAGCGAGAGGTGTCGGCTGATGTGGTGAAACGCTTGCTCAAGGAGGGGAGAGCGTTGATCCTGTTGGATGGCTTGGATGAGGTGAAGAAAGAGGACGATCGGCGGGTTAAGCAGGATATTGATCGCTTTTCGCGGGATTGGCTAAAAAATCGGTTTGGGATCACCTGTCGGATTGCGGCGCGAGAATATCAGTTTGAGAAGTTTACGGAAGTTGAGGTTGCGGATTTTGATGATGGACAGATTGAAACCTTTGTGAATAATTGGTTTCGGGAGAGGGATGAGTCAAAGGCAGAACGGTTGTTAGAGAGGTTAAAGGGGAATAAACCTGTTAAAGAATTAGCGAACAATCCTTTGTTGCTGACGCTGTTGTGTTTGGTATTTGGAGAGCGCAACGACTTCCCGCCGAAGCGATCGGAATTGTATAAGGAAGGTTTGGAAGTGTTGATGAAAAAGTGGGATGCGAAGCGGAATATTGAACGGGAGATAATTTATAAGCATCTGTCGCCGCAAAATAAGGAGGATATGCTGGGACAGATTGCCTTTAATACTTTTGTGAATGGTGAATATTTCTTTCGGCAAGAGGATTTGCAACGGCAGATTAAGGACTATAGGGCATCTCTAAAAATAGGTATAGGCAGGACAAGGTTTTTGAGGAATTGGGATAGACATATATTATAATAATTAAGAGATAGAAGAGGTTGAAAAGCAATGCATGACAGGCAAACAAATATTTTCGATTTTGAAAA
>JANMFC010000348.1:0-4969 GCA_031377675.1 Pseudanabaena sp. OTE_70b_metabat_355
TGGAATGACTTCTTTAACGATTGAACTACTTGAAATACCAACAATTCAAGATGTAATTATTACAGACGATACTTTGTCTGTTGATTTGTCCGATGGACGCACAATCTCTGTACCCCTTGCATGGTATCCAAGACTTCTAAATGCCTCATATATAGAACGCAACGACTGGCGCACCATTAGTCAAGGTGAAGGAATCCATTGGACTCAGCTTGATGAAGACATCAGCACGAAAAATTTGATCTTGGGACAACCATCAGGAGAGAGTCAAAAATCATTCCAGAAATGGCTAAATTCAAGAGTTCAAGAGCGTGGCTTGGCAGCAAATCCTGCTCAACAAGCTGCGGTACAGGCATTAGAAACTTTTGATTGACTTGAGCATTGCGGAGATTTGGTGATTTGAATGATGGGGCGATCACCTTATTTTTATTTTTTGTGAATAGGCGATCGCTGTTTGGTGATTTGAGTGATGGGGCGATCGCTATTTTTTGGCAAATAGGCTATGAAGCAAAGATTGTGAAAAATTGCTATTATTGATTCGTAGCGATCGCAACTAGCAAGTGCCACCAAACGACATTTACCGCATCAGAGAAAAAATTCGCCGCCGTCAGTATGATATGACTGCCCATGCAATGGAAGAAATGGCAGAAGATCTACTGACTATTTTGGATGTTGAAGAAGCAGTTTTGAATGGTCGTATTATTCGAGCAGAAAAAGATGATCCGAGAGGCACAAAATATGTCGTATCTGGAACCGCACTAGACCGACAAACACCTGTTGGAGTAGTTGGACGTTTTCTTGGTAACGGACGCTATCTAATCATCACAGTTTATGAAATCACTGAACTTGAGGTCTAATCTTATGTATGGATATCAATGCGAGTATTGTGAAGGAACAGTTCAACCCCGAGCCGTTAAAAAGCAGGTTTTCAAACATAGAGATGGATTTGTCATTCTCGAAGATGTAACGATTGGTGTTTGTGATAATTGCCGTAATCGCTACTATTCAGCCGATATCCTTAATGCTGTCCATGCCGTTGCAACTGGAAAAAGCTCTCCTGAAAGAACTGAGCAAATTCCAGTCACTCACCTAAAATCAGCTTAAATAATCGAGCGATCGCTGTTTGGTGTTTTGAATGATAAGGCGATTGCCTTACCTTTACTTTTAATGGATAGGCGATTGGTGATTTGAGTGATGGGGTGATCGCATTGTTTTAATTTTTGGTGAATAGGCGATCGCTATTTGATGCACCAATTTAAAAAATTCAAGCTAGATTGGTTAACATAGAGAGAATATTTTTATACAAAAAAAATTTGCATTGAGAGTTTGCATAAAGAGCATGATCAAACAGCGTCGTATTGGGGCTTGGTTATTAATTCTATTGATATCGATCTCCGTTCAGTTATTTGGGGTTAGTGGCGCAAATGCGGCAATTACCGACTATTTGCAAGAACAAAAATTTCTGACTAATGTTTGGCAAATCGTTAACCGTTCCTATGTAGACGCTGATTTTAATCATCAGAATTGGTACAAAGTGCGCCGTAAGTTTGTCAATCGCAAATTTAACAGCCGCGAAGATACCTATACCTCTATTCGGGAAATGTTAGCGACTTTGGATGACCCCTTTACGCGGTTTCTGGAGCCAGATAAGTTTAAAAGTATGCAGACTAGCACTTCAGGCGAACTAACGGGCGTAGGGTTACAAATCGCTGTCGATGAAACTAACAAGGTCACCGTAATCTCCCCGATTGAAGGCTCACCTGCGGATATAGCGGGAGTACGATCGCGCGATCGCATTGTGGGTATTGATAATATTCCCACGAAGGGTTTGAGCCTCGATGAATGTGCGACCAGAATGCGCGGCAAAATTGGCTCTGAAGTCAAGTTGACGCTGGAAAGACCTATTGCTGATGGCGCAGGTTTTGAAAATCTGGATGTGGTACTAAAACGCGATCGCATTGCGGTTACACCGATTATGGCAAAACTTAATCAAGAAGCCAATCATAAAGTCGGCTATATCCGTTTAAATCAGTTCAATGGCAATGCCGCGATCGATATGCAAAAAACGCTGCAAAAGTTTGAAGCCGAAGGTGCAGATCGTTATGTGCTTGATTTACGCGGCAATCCTGGGGGATTATTTGATGCGGGGTTACAGATTGCGCGGATGTGGATTCCTGATGGAACTGTCGTGTATACCGTTGATCGTCATGGTGTGCAGGAGAGCTTTGAAGCTAAAGGTGATGCGATTACCAATGATCCTCTAGTCGTTCTGACGGATGGAGGTTCGGCTAGTGCTAGTGAGATTTTGGCGGGAGCTTTGCAAGAAAACGATCGCGCTCAGTTAGTTGGGACAAAGACTTTCGGCAAGGGTTTAATTCAATCTCTATATGAACTGGAAGATGGTGCAGGATTAGCCGTAACGATCGCTAAATATGAAACGCCATTACATCACAATATTCATAAGCGTGGAATTATTCCTAATGTAGAAGTTGCGCTTACGGAGCCGATTACGCGCAAACAACTTGGCACAAAGGAAGACCCTCAATATGTGGCAGCCCTATCGGTTTTGGATGGAACTTATTAGAGAAATCCAAAATTAGGAGAGGCGCACCCTGCGGGTGCGCCTCTCATTTTGCGATAACTACTGCTCGTTGACGTTTAGCTTCATACAGCAACAAAGCCGCACAAATAGACACATTTAATGACTCAACCCGATCGCTTTGAGGAATCGATACTACCTCATCAGCAAGTTCGATTAATTCATCTGATAATCCATTCCCCTCATTTCCCAATAAGATTAAAGTTGGTTGGGTAAAATCATAATCCCAATAGGTTTTCTGGGCGCTTGCCACTGTAGCGATCGCCTTAACACCTTGAGATTGCAATTGACGAATATCATCGGCAATTTGATTGGTGGTTTGCATCGCACAGCGAAACCATTGCCCTGCGGTAGCGCGAATAATTTTGGGATTGGTTAAATCGACACAATCACTACTGACTAAGAGGCCATCAATCTCAACCGCAACCGCCGATCGCACGATCGCCCCAATATTGCCAGGGTCTTGAATTGTCTCTAGTGCTAAACCCAATGTCTGAATATTCGCTATTTGCTGCGATGGTAACGGCGCAGCCGCGATCGCTCCATCAGGATTTTTGGTAGTTGCCATCCACTGAAGGACTTCTTCGGAGACTATTTCTAAGCGTTCGATTTTATGCGTAGATATTTCAATTTGTTTATATAGATCCAGATTAGCGGCGATCCATTTTTCAGTGCAGCAAACTATGGAGAGGGGATAAGCTACGGCGATCGCTTCCGTTATGGCATGGGTTCCTTCTATCAAAAAAAGTCCCTGCTCTTTGCGATTTTTTGCACTTTCACCAAGCGATCGTAATTGTTTGACTAATAGATTTTTGGTACTGGTAAGCAATGGCTAACTCCTACGAAATCAAAACAAAAGAAAAGTTCAAAATTACCGCAAAGCAGCACTTTTGAACTTTTCCTTGGACTATAAAAATTTAAGCTTCAGATGGAGTTTCTTCGACAACTTCTTCAGCTACAACTTCTTCAGCTACAACTTCTTCAGATACGACTTCTTCCACAGGAATTTCTGCTTCTTCCATTGCATCGGGAACTTCATATTCCTCTTCCTCAACTGCTCCTTCAACCACTGCACTTGGAATTTCCATTACCGCAGGAGGTGCATTGAGTTGTTCGCGATATTTCGCAGCCATCTCTTCCGCCTTAGCGTAAACAAGTTGAGGATCTTTGACCATATCACCTGGTTCCGCTTCAAGTTGCTTGGTAGAGAGCGAAATGCGTCCGCGCTCTGCATCAAGGTCGATGATCATTACCTTCACTTCGTCATTGACGTTGAAGACATTGTGAGGAGTTTCGATATGCTCGTGGGAGATTTCGGAAATGTGCAGCAAGCCACTGACACCACCGATGTCGATAAATGCACCGTAGGGCTTGATACCGCGTACTACGCCGATGACGACTTCGCCAACTTCGAGCTTGTTCATCTTACGCTCAACAAGGGCGCGGCGATGGCTGAGAACGAGACGGTTACGGTCTTCATCCACTTCCAAGAATTTGAGTGGCAACTCTTCGCCAACCAATTCTTCCTTAGGCTTGCGGGTGCTGATGTGTGAACCAGGGATAAATCCGCGTAGTCCTTCAATTCTGACCAGAGCGCCACCACGGTTGGTAGCAAAAATAAGCGATCGCACGGTTGCATCTTCTGATTGCAACTGACGTACACGCTCCCATGCTCTCATGTACTCGATGCGACGAATCGAAAGGGTTAGCTGTCCTTCTTCGTTTTCGTCGGCAAGAATGAAAAACTCACGGGTTTCGTTGTTTTGTAAAACTTCTTCAGGTTGATCAACACGATTGATCGACATTTCCTGAATCGGGATGTAGGCTGCTGTTTTTGCACCAATGTCAATAAGTGCGCCTCTCGGCTCGATGCTGAATACTGTGCCTGCAACGATGTCGCCAGGGCTGAAGTGATAGTCGTATTTGTCTAAAAGCTTTGCGAAATCTTCATGAGTGAAGCCGACATTGGTAGCTGTGGCAGTTTTGGCCCGATTGATCATAACTAAATTTTTCCTTGTTCCTGTTTTGAATTTATCTGGATTTCCTCCCAGAAATGTAAGAGCATTAGCCATTAGAGCTTGTTGCGGGTTACATCCTACGCCTATTTAGGTTGTTAATATTTTATTGATATTTAGTAAAATGTATAGGCATAGGTTTGTAATCATAGCATATTAAATTTGGATATTAAAAGTACTGGCAAATATTTTTTTTGTTTTAAAGACATAATATTACTCATATTCCCTTGTCGAACTGAATTTTATGCCTAATTCACGCTCAACAGGCGATCGCTACATCAACCTACTAACCGATTTTTGGCTTCAAGCGGCTATTTAGCACTGAAGATGCTCAAATAAGTAGCTAGGCGCAGTTAAA
>JANMFC010000350.1:0-6470 GCA_031377675.1 Pseudanabaena sp. OTE_70b_metabat_355
TGGAATGACTTCTTTAACGATTGAACTACTTGAAATACCAACAATTCAAGATGTAATTATTACAGACGATACTTTGTCTGTTGATTTGTCCGATGGACGCACAATCTCTGTACCCCTTGCATGGTATCCAAGACTTCTAAACGCCTCATATATAGAACGCAACGACTGGTGCACCATTAGTCAAGGTGAAGGAATCCATTGGACTCAGCTTGATGAAGACATCAGTACGAAAAATTTGATCTTAGGACAACCATCAGGAGAGAGTCAAAAATCATTCCAGAAATGGCTGAATTCTAGAGTTCAAGAGCGTGGCTTGGCAGCAAGTCCTGCTCAACAAGCTGCGGCACAGGCATTAGAAACTTTTGATTGACTTGAGCATTGCGGAGATTTGGTGATTTGAATGAAGGGGCGATCGCCTAACTTTAATTTTTTGATGAATAGGCGATCGCTGTTTGGTGGTTCTCTAGTGAATCAATCGATGACTCGCGAGAGATTATGAAAATCGACTAGAATATATTACAAAAGTTTATATTTGTAGGTGTTTTATGGATACTATCGATCTGAGTAAACTTGTGCAGAAGGGTTACTATGTGACATTAGGTTTAACATCCACATTAATTGAGGTAATCCAAGATCCGATCAAACGCGAAGAAAACATCAGAATGTTGGGGCGTAGTTTTGATGAAGTTACACAGGATCTTGCCGACAAAGGCATTAGCACTGAAGCTGAAGCTCGAAGTTATGTGGATAGCTTCATCGCGCAACAGGTAAATGGCTCATCTAACACCTCATCTAACACCTCATCTAACACCAACGTCGATTCACCCTCATCAGGGCTAACCACAGTCACGACAACGGCAAGAACCGTTGATGATGCGATCGAAAGTGACAAATCAGACAAAAAAGTGAAAGCGAGTCTGCGTAATGAGATTCAGGAACTCACCGAACAAATAGCAAGTTTACGCTCTGAATTGGAACAAATGCGTTAAAGTCCAATAAAAACAAAAAAAGAGGTGCAACGCACCTCTTTTTTGTTTTTTGTTGGACTTTATGTCAGAATTCTGAGATATTTTTTGTTATCGAGAAGAGATAAATAATTATGCGTCTAGGACAATTACTATCGTTGGCAGGTTATCAAAGTTTTCATCCTGCAATAGATGGCTTAGAAGTCAAGCGCCTAATTACGGATTCGCGGGCTTGCCAAGAAGGTGACTTGTTTATCGGCATGACGGGTACTCAGGTGGATGGCGGTAAGTTTGCACCACAGGCGATCGCTCAAGGTGCGATCGCCGCGATTATCTCTCAATCTGCATTTGATAATTTAGATTCTCAAGATCTAGCGAAAACTAAAGCGATCGCCGTGGATGATGTGGTTGTCGCTTGTAGCAAACTTGCCACCGCCTTTTATGACTATCCCGCCCAAAAGATGAAATTAGTGGGGGTAACGGGAACCAATGGCAAAACTACGACCACCCACTTAATTGAATTTTTACTGCAAACTCGATATGCTTCCGCGCTATTCGGCACACTCTATACCCGTTGGGCGGGTTATTCCCTCACCGCCACTCATACTACGCCCTTTGCCGTGGACTTACAGGCGCAACTGGCTCAGGCGATCGCCGCAGGTTGTAATGTTGGGTTAATGGAGATTAGCTCCCATGCCTTAGATCAGCAGCGCGTGTTGGGTTGTCCGTTTGAGGTGAGTGTCTTTACAAACTTGACTCAAGATCATTTGGACTATCACCATAATCTTGAAGATTATTTTCAAGCTAAGGCGTTGCTCTTTAATGAAAACTATTTACAAGGTCGAGCGATCATTAATTTTGACGATCCCTTTGGACAGCGTTTGGTGCAGATGCTTGCCGATCGCCCGATCTGGACTTATAGCATTAGTAATTCGCAGGCTGATTTTTATACCGAGGACTTAACCTATTTGCCGAATGGTGCAACAGGAACTTTGCATACACCACAGGGGGCGATCGCCTTTAAATCACCATTAGTTGGGCGCTTCAATGTCGAGAATATCTTGGCAGCGATCGCCACAGCAATGCATTTGGGCATGAGTTTAGAAGAAGTTGTGAGTGTTCTACCCGAATTTAAAAACGTGCCTGGGCGCGTAGAACGAGTACAAGTCAGCGATGATCAAGATATCACCGTTGTGGTGGACTATGCCCATACTCCCGACAGCTTAGAAAATTTACTCCGAGCCATGCGTCCTTTTGCTCAGCGCGAATTAGTTTGTGTGTTTGGTTGTGGCGGCGATCGCGATCGGACTAAGCGACCATTAATGGGTGGGATCGCCGCCAGACTTGCTGATCGCATCTATGTCACCTCAGATAATCCTCGCACCGAAGATCCCCAAGCGATTTTGGCTGATGTTGTCGCTGGAGTCAAAGCTGATATTGGCGACAAACCCCTAGTTGTGGAAGGCGATCGCCATAAATGTATCGAAAGTGCGATCGCGAAGGCACAAACAGGAGATACGATTCTAATTGCTGGCAAAGGACATGAAGACTATCAAATTGTTGGGCGCGAGAAAATCCATTTCGATGATCGAGAAGAAGCTCAAGCGGCTCTAAGTCTAAGATCTCTAGGCAAAAATACGCAAGGAGTATCGGTTATGAGGTAAAAGGAAGTATATTCAAAGCTAGACTAGGTTGATTAAGCCCAAGTAGAAATAAATAGGAAGAAATAGCTGCATGGGTTCGCAAACCTTCCCAAAACCTAAGTTGTTAGTTATCGATGATGAACCCGATAACTTAGATTTGCTGTTTCGGACTTTTTATCGAGATTTTCAGGTTTTACGCGCCAATGGCGGCTTGGAAGCTCTGAAATTACTGGAGCGTGAAGGTGAAGTCGCTGTGATCATCTCCGATCAAAGAATGCCGATCATGAGTGGAACGGAATTTCTCAGCCAGATGGCAGTTAAATATCCCGACACGATGCGGATTATTTTGACGGGCTACACGGATGTGGAAGATTTGGTCGAGGCGATTAATACTTCCAAGGTGTTCAAATATGTCACCAAACCTTGGGATGAAATCGACCTCAAGAATGTCGTGCGTCAAGCAATGGATACTCACAATGTATTGAAAAATCGCACGACCGAATTACGGCGCACTCTCCGTCAACAGTCGTTACTCAATGCGATCGCCTCCTCCGTTGATAGCGCTGCGCCCTACCGTGAAAGCATTGCCGTGATCGCGGAATCAATCGCGAATAATTTTGAAGTATCAGTGAGTATTCTGCGTCTATTTGAGAATGGGAAACTTTCCGAAGATTATTTTGCCTATGGTAATGACAAGATTGAAAATTTACCTAATCTATCTCAATCTCTCGCGTTAACATCCAAAATTGAGGCAATTACTGATATTGACCAAGACGAACGTATTTCTAATGCTGACAAATTAATTTATGCTGAGGCAAATATTAAATCCGTATTGTTTGTCCCTCTAGAGGTACAGAGAGAATGCCTTGCGATGCTCGCCCTATATCATTGCGACCGATATCATGAATGGAGTAGTGATGAACTTGATTTGATTGAATTGGCTGCTGACCAAGCGGCGATCGTCAGTTCTCGTGCTAGAGCCTATGAGCGTGTCCAAGAACTCGCGCAGCGCGAGTCTTTACTGAATACGATTACGAGTACCATTCGATCTAGTCTCGATCCTCAAGAGATTTTTGCATCGATTACGCAGCAATTAGGACAAGCGCTCAATTCTGAAAGTTGCGCCTTGTCATTATGGACAGAAGAAGATAATTATTTGCGCTGTGTGGGCTTACATTTACTTGATTCAGAATCTCAATTATCACAAACCCAATTACCGCAATCAATAGTACAGATTTCCGACAATCCTGTTTTGCAAGCCTTAATCGCATCGAAGCAACCAATAAAGATCGCCGATTTACAGGAAACGCCAGAATGGAATCTCGTTGATTTACCGTTGCATTCCAATGCCCGATCGCTGTTGATAGTGCCACTGCTCTATGACGGCAAAATTATTGGCAGTATCTCCATGCGTCAAAATGAACAGCCGCGTCAATGGCAACCCTCAGAGATATCTCTTGTCCAAGCTGTAGCCGCTCAAGCGGCGATCGCTGTCCAACAAGCCAATCTATTCCAAAAAACCCACCAACAAGCGCAGCAATTACTGGAACTCGATCATCAAAAAACCGAATTCTTTCAAAATCTTTCCCATGAATTCCGTACACCCCTTACCCTTACCATTGGTCCCCTAGAAGCAGCGATCGAAAAATCCCAGCCTCTTCCCTACGAGCAGTCGGTCATTGCTTTGCGGAACTGTCGTCGTCTGCTCAGACTTGTCAATCAACTATTGGATATTCAGCGACTGGATGCGGGTAAAATGCAAGCCTGTTTCCGAGCTTGTAATCTTGTTGAATTTACCAATCAGACCATTGAAGCTTTTCGCCCCTATTGCGATCGCAAAAACATTGATCTGTTCAGTGACTTTAGTGAATGCCCAGATATTTATCTAGACTTAGAAAAGTTTGATAAGGTTCTCTATAATCTGCTATCGAATGCGATGAAATTTACGCCTAGCAATGGCAGTATCACCGTTACGATCACTATGAGCGCAGATAGAAAACACTGTATTTTGAATGTTCAAGATACAGGTATTGGCATTCGCGAGGATCAAATTCCAATTCTATTTGATCGCTTCCGACAAGCAGAAGGCTCTGTCAATCGCAGCTATGAAGGGAGTGGTTTAGGCTTATCTCTAGTCAAAGAATTGGTGAATTTGCATGGTGGCAGTATTGCTGTTACTTCCGATTATGGCTATAGCACAAGTTTTGAAATATCGATTCCGATCGGGAAAGAACATTTACCTGCCGAGCAAGTTACCATCTTGCCTGCGGATTTGCAAATATCTAGAGCCTTTGTCGAACTCGCCGATCTGGAAACGGAACTAGGTACGGAATTGAATTTAGACGAAGAGGCGATCGCCAATGATCGTGAAAATTACCATGAAAATGAAGATATCCCCATAGGCAAGATCTTGATCGTAGATGACAATCGCGATTTGCGCGGATACTTACGGCGCATCCTCAATCAATCTGGTTATAGTGTGGTATCGGCGCATAATGGCGCACATGGTTATGCTCAAGCTCAAGAGCATCGCCCTGATTTGATTGTCACCGATTTAATGATGCCTCAAGTTTCAGGTTTAGACTTGATCGCCATGATTCGTGCAGATGGGCAGTTATCAGGTATTCCGATTATTTTACTGACAGCTAAAGCCAACGAAGAGACAAGGATTGAAGGTACAGAAATGGGAGCCGATGGCTATTTAGCTAAGCCCTTTAACGATCGCGAATTATTAGCTGAAGTTCGCAATTTACTGGCACTCAAGACCAATGAGCGTCGCGTTGCCCAACTCAACCTCTATCTTACCGAATCAGTTCTCAAACGATTTCTGCCCCCCAGTTTGGTTGCTAAGGCTGCGACAGGCGAACTCAGTCTCGATTTGCGTCCTGAGCCGAAGATGATTACGGTTCTATTCACGGATATTGTTGGCTTTACTTCTCTCTCCAATACTTTGCGATCGCTGCGAGTTGCCGAATTACTCAATCAATATCTAGGCGCGATGACCGAAGCCATTTTTGCGAATGGTGGAACCGTTGACAAGTTTATGGGCGATGGGATCATGGCGCTATTTGGTGCGCCTGAAGATTGCAGCCCCAACGAACAAGTTCGCCGCGCTGTCGAAACTGCTAAACAGATGCAGCGATCGCTAGCTCTACTCAATCAACAATGGCAATCCCAAGGCATTCCCAAAGTCAGCTTTCGCTGCGGCATCCATCAAGGTACAGCAGTGGTGGGGATGTTTGGTAGTGCGGAGCGATCGGATTACACGGCGATCGGTCCGACTGTAAATATTGCAGCGCGGCTTCAAGTCGCATCGGAACCTGATTGCATTTTGGTGTCGGCTGCTGTTGCTGATTATCTCTACGAAGAAGATCTACGTATATGTGCGCCACTTAAACTTAAAGGTATTGATGAGACTATGCTGACGTTTTTTGTAAATAGTTAAGGATAGGAAGCGCTAAGCGTCCCCCATCCTTAATTATTTACAACCCACATTCCGCTCGTAATGGAATGGTAAACGGCTAGATGGATTACTCACGCCGATTTCTGATGATCTGAATTTACCATTAGTATTTTTAGAAGCTCAGATGCAAAGCGATCTCAACTTTTATGGTCGGTTCTTTGCCAGCATATTTCTTTACTTGCGGCAATACAAAATTGCAAGACCTTGGCGAGGGTTATTAATCTTGCGCCGTCGTGGTCAAGATTTAGGAGCAAACCCTCCTTACCAGATTTTGCTAGACTCATGGGTGCATAAACTGTATCTAGAAGATTTAATTGGCGTGAAAGATTTGAAGCCAAACCTTTCTCTACTTAGGCTTTTGGTTATTCCAGAGCAAGAAGTAAGTGACTCAGCTAAAGC
>JANMFC010000411.1:0-9437 GCA_031377675.1 Pseudanabaena sp. OTE_70b_metabat_355
TGAGGGTCCCAAATCGCATGGGCGATCGGACGTGTGGTGAGAGGATTTTGAATCCATTGCTCGAAGTTACCCTGCCACGCTACGTGAAACAGGTTGCCAGATGTCCACAGGAAGATGATTGCCAAATGTCCGAAGTGTGAAGCAAAAATCTTTTGGTAAAGACTTTCTTCAGTAACACCATCATGACTTTCAAAATCGTTCGCTGTGGCGATCGCATACCAGATCCGACGGGTTGTTGGATCTTGTGCGAGAGCCTGGCTAAACTTAGGAAATTTCGTTGCCATTTTTACTTCAATTTCTCCGTTTAAATTTAAGCCAGTTTACCCAATTGCACCGTAACGGGCTAGGAAGAACGCCCAAGTTGTGGCGATTCCACCCAAGAGGTAGTGAGCTAGACCCACTGCACGACCTTGAGTGATGCTCAAAGCGCGAGGAGAGATAGCAGGAGCGACGTTGAGCTTGTTATGCGCCCATACGATCGACTCGATGAGTTCTTGCCAGTAGCCGCGACCACTGAACAGGAACATGAGGCTGAAAGCCCAGATGAAGTGAGCGCCCAAGAAGATCAAACCGTAAGCCGACAATGCCGAACCGTAGGATTGAATAACGTTGGAAGCTTGTGCCCACAAGAAGTCACGCAACCAACCATTGATGGTCAATGCACTCTGTGCAAAGTTTCCACCTGCCATGTTGGTGATTGTGCCGCTTGCGTCAACAGTACCGAAAATATCAGACTGCATTTTCCAAGAGAAGTGGAAGATTACAACCGAGATACAGTTGTACATCCAGAAAAGACCCAAGAAAACGTGATCCCATGCCGAAACTTGACATGTGCCGCCGCGACCAGGACCATCGCAAGGGAAGCGGAAACCGAGTTCAGCTTTGTCTGGAACCAAGCGAGAGCTACGAGCGTAAAGCACGCCTTTCAGCAAGATCAAGACAGTAACGTGAATGGTAAACGCATGGATGTGGTGAACCAAGAAGTCAGCCGTACCAAGAGCCATGTGCGCCATCGCAACTTTGCCACCAACAACCATAGTTTCGCCACCGAAGATGGGGCTAACGCTAGAGTTTAAGTAAGGGGCAGTTGTACCAGCAGCAGCAGTATGGAGACCTTGAATCCAGTTAGCGAAGACGGGCTTCAACTGAATTGCGGTGTCGGAGAACATATCTTGAGGACGACCCAATGCACGCATGGTGTCGTTGTGAATGTATAGACCAAAGCTGTGGAAGCCAAGGAAAATACATACCCAGTTGAGGTGAGAAATTAATGCATCGCGTTGGCGCAACATGCGATCGAGCAAGTTGTTTACATTCTTCGCAGGATCGTAGTCACGAACCATGAAGATACCCGCGTGAGCAGCAGCACCACAGATACAGAAGCCGCCGATCCACATGTGATGTGTAAATAGCGAAACTTGAGTAGCGTAGCTGGTAGCAATGTAAGGATAAGCAGGCATCGCGTACATATGCTGAGCGACGATGATGCTTAGTGAACCCAACATTGCCAAGTTAATTGCTAGTTGTGCGTGCCAAGAAGAGGTCAAAATTTCGTATAGACCCTTGTGACCTTCACCTGTCAGAGGTCCCTTGTGAGCTTCAAGGATTTCCTTCATGCTGTGACCGATACCAAAGTTGGTGCGGTACATATGTCCAGCGATGATGAAAAGTGTTGCGATCGCAAGGTGATGGTGAGCTTGGTCAGTTAGCCACAAAGAACCAGTTTGAGGATTCAAACCACCCTTGAAGGTCAAGAAATCTGCATAAGCACCCCAGTTCAAAGTGAAGAAAGGTGTTAAGCCCTGAGCAAAACTAGGGAAGATTTGAGCCATCAAGTCAGTGTTGAACAAAAACTCGTGGGGCAAGGGGATCTGATCAGCAGGTACGCCCTTATCAAGGTAATAGTTGATAGGAATCGAAACGTGGATCTGGTGTCCAGCCCAAGAGAGTGAACCTAAACCGAGCAAACCAGCCAAGTGGTGGTTCATCATCGATTCAACGTTCTTAAACCACTCAAGTTTGGGAGCAGCCTTGTGGTAATGAAACCAACCAGCGAAGAACATCAAACCTGCCATCACCAAACCGCCAATTGCGGTGCAGAGGAGTTGATACTCGGTGGTGATACCAGATGCTCTCCAAAGGTGGAACAAACCAGAAGTGATTTGAATACCTTGGAAGCCGCCGCCAACATCGCCGTTCAAGATGTCTTGACCGACAACATTCCAGACTACTTGAGCGCTGGGCTTAATGTTGACTGGATCGGCTAACCAACCAACGTAGTTGGAGAATTTTGCGCCGTGGTAATACATACCACTGAGCCAAATAAAGATGATACCTAGATGCCCGAAGTGAGCCGAGAAGATCTTGCGAGCAGCATCTTCTTCGTTGGTGAAACTGTCAAAGTCATGCACATTGGCATGAAGATCCCAAATCCAAGTAGTAGTTTTTGGGCCCTTCTTGAGGGTGCGATCGAAGTGACCAGGCTGTCCCCACTTCTCAAAGGAAGTAGGCACTACGTCACGATCAACCGAGACCTTTACCGATGTATCTGGCTTTTGAGGAGTCATTGTCATGTAAATTTTCCTCTCTCAGACTGTTAAGACAAAGTAGATTAAACGATTTAGGCTAGCTCTCTCATAGTGCTGAATCTATGAATGAGATAAGGACTGCTTTTACAAGAGAAGCTAAGCCACGATGTCGTAATTATAGATTTAGGTTTGCCCCGCTCTAGACACTTTGTAACAATTGTTTAGAATCGATCTAAATTTGCTCAATCCTGCGTGCTGCAATAAATTTGGAGGCACAGGTTTACTTTGTAAAGTAAATGGTTTCTGAGATTTTCTTAACAAAACTTTATTTTTAAGAGAACTGATTTATTTAGTTGCGTCTACTCACTTCTCAACGAAAAAATGGCTGTGCGCGGCAAAGTCGAACACAGCTATTTTTTCGTTCAAACGAACTACAAGAAAAAAAAATGAAAACGTTGCTTCGCAACGTTTTCATTTTTTTTCTTGATTTGAGCGCAAAGCGCTGTAATAGCAGCTCCGGGACTTGAACCCGGGACCTACGGATTATGAGACCGTCGCGCTAACCACCTGAGCCAAGCTGCCATGCGTTTGTTAATATAACACAACTTATGTAAATATATTGCCATATTTAATATTGCAATACTAATGTTGTATTGCAATAGAAGCTAGTGATTTTGAGCAGTTTTACGATCGCAAATTGAATAACCAACCAAATTGATGACTGACAAAGACCAAATGAGCCTGTTTGACATAACACCATCGGAGACTCCTTTGGTAGAACTTCCGCAAGCCGAAGGGGGCGAGATGGCTGCACCAGCAAAAAAAACTGGGCGCTCTTCCAAGAATCCCCCCACCGTTAACAATGTTGTACCAGTTAGTGAGCAATTTGCAAGTCTGGACGCATTGCGTGAAGCTGCTTGTAACTGTCACAAATGTCCACTCGCGCCAACTCGGACTAATGTCGTAGTCGAAAGGGGCGATCGCAGGGCGAAAATCTTAATCATTGGTGAAGCGCCTGGCGAACAAGAGGATCTGTCGGGATTGCCCTTTGTTGGTAAATCGGGGCAGCTTCTCGATAAAATTTTGGAGTCAGTCGGATTTGATACTAACAAAGATGTCTATATATGCAACACGGTCAAATGTCGCCCGCCCAATAATCGTGTTCCTACTGAAATCGAAATAAACACCTGTAAGCCTTATTTACTAGAGCAGATCAGGTTAATTGATCCCAAAATCATTTTGCTGACGGGGGCGACATCGCTTAAATCAATTATGGGAGAAAAACGCGGTATTTCTAAAATTCGCGGTCAATGGTTGGAATGGGAAGGTCGTTTAGTGATGCCAATATTTCACCCTTCTTATCTATTGCGAAACCAGAGTCGTGAGGAAGGCAGCCCTAAGTGGCTAACATGGCAAGATGTTAAGGCGATCAAAGAAAAGTATTTAGAGCTAGTCAGTGCTGATGCAGATCCCTCTATAAATGGATCGGTAAATGGATCAGTTGTAGTTGATGAAGATGAGGAATTTTAGTGAGTAACTTAAAGGATGACTTAGTGAAAATGGTGGATGTAGCGATATGGGATTGGCTATCTCCTCACGCCGCTAGATCAAGGGTAATTGTCGTTGGCGCAATGCTGGATATTGTCGATGTGGGGGTTGCACTGACCGAGGACAACACCCAACTTGTACAGTCGTGGATTGCTGATAGTTGGATACGTCATCCAACCGTAGAGGAGCTTAGTGATTGGAATGCAAATAGGGAAAAAGAGTTTATTAGTCTGGTGATACCGCCATTTGTACTGGTAAGACTTGGCTAAGGTTTTTTTATGCTGGGGAACGATAATCGCTTTCCAGTTAACCAATAGGCGCAAAACAAAAAAAGAGACTAGTCAATGACTAATCTCTTTTTTTATTAACGGTAACCAATACAGTAAGACTAAGTTACTTTCCCTGTTTCGTTCCTAGTCTTAATTGTATTGTTCGCTCCTCACACCTCTATACTATACATCGATAATTTTAAAATGTCTACTAGTTTCTGGGGAATTTTAATACTTTCTTATATGTCTTTAGGATGATGTTTGTTATTTATTTTGATTATTTTGAAATTTATCGCGATCGCTAGTCAAATAATCATATTTTTCAAGGTCTAAAGTCGGATGTTTTTGAAAGTGTTGTTTTGCTGTACGTTCAAATAATTTTTTCTGACTCAATTGATTGAAAGTTGCTATAAGTGCGACCGCGCCAGCTTTTGGGTTTAGTAAATGCTGAAATCCAGATTCGGATTACGGCAAAGGGATCGGCGAGGGGGGATAGCCAAAACCAGAAGCCAACTTCGGTGTAGCTGGTGCGGATGCCAAATACTAATAAGCATCGAATAAACACCAGAAAGGCATTCAGCCAAAATACGATATTTATGAATAGTGATGGCGTTGGTTGCCAAGTCAAAAAGCCGATTAGTAAAGGAATTGGCAGCCCTTGAACAGCGGTGAGTAACAGGCAGTCGGTAAAGGTTTGGCTTGGAGTCGCCGCATCTTTGAGATCAAGCGATCGCCCCCATTCCCGCCATGTTTCTGCCATTGAGGTATACATCCGCACTTGCATCAAGGCTGCGCCATCCAGAAAGCCGACTTTAGCTCCGCGCTGGGCGGCGGCTCTAGCCAGAGTAACATCATCGCAAAATGAGGATTTAGCCAGTTCGTAGCCATTTAATTCGACTAGTTTGGCTCGTTTCGATAGAAAACATTGACCATTTGCCATTACCCGATCGCTTGTAAATTGGGTTTGATCGCCTGTTGCCCCGAACCGAAAAATTAATGTGATTAGCAGCGCAGGTTGCAGCCATTGTTCGCCAGCAGTTTTGAGAATAAATTTTGGGGACAGCGATACGATATCGAAGTTATCAGTTGTTGCTTTTTGGACAAAACTTGCCACTAATCCTTTTTGTGGAAGGGTATCGGCATCAATACCCAGTACCCATTCACTACTGGGATCGCTATTGAGAAATCCATTGTGTAGCGCCCAAGGGCGACCGACCCAGTCCTGTGGCAGAGGATCGTCAGTAATTAGTTTTAAAGGAATCGGAAAATCTTTTTGCAATTTCTGTACATATTCGGGTGTGCCATCCTGCGATCGGCTGTCCACAATAATAATTTCCCTAATAATTTCCTTGGCGGCTTGATCGCGCAATCCTTCGAGACAAGTTGGTAAGCGATCGATCTCGTTGAGGGTGGGGATCACGATCGAAACTTTGGGATGCTGTTTTGCTAATTCTTCCTCTGAACTGTCTAGAGGTAATAAAGGCGCAGTGCGATCGCGGGCGGTGCTGAGTCTTTTGAGCAGTACAAGTGTCGCGGGGACTTGCAATAACAAAAGAAATGTCGAAAAAAATACTAAGAAAATCGGATTATTCAACTTCGATGAAAATACTAGCTTGCTAGAAAATTATCCTATCGTAGATTAAGCCGCGCATTGCATATCTCAACTTGCGACTTAATCTAGAGTTATTCTTCGAGTAAACTTCTTAACATCCACGCTGTTTTTTCGTGAACTTGCATCCGTTGCGTTAGCAGATCGGCAGTTGGTTCATCATTAGCTTCATCGGCGATCGGGAAAATAGACCGCGCAGTGCGAATGACGGCTTCCTGACCTTCCACAAGTAGCTTGATCATTTCCGATGCTTTGGGAACTCCTTCAGTCTCAGGGATCGAGGTCAACTTGGCATAGGCGCTGTAGGTTGCGGGTGCTGGTACTCCAAGGGAACGAATGCGCTCGGCAATTAGATCAACTGCTAAAGAAAGTTCGGTATACTGCCCTTCAAACATTAGGTGCAATGTATTAAACATTGGTCCCGTTACATTCCAATGAAAGTTGTGGGTTTTCAGGTAAAGGGTGTAAGTATCAGCGAGTAACCGTGATAGTCCATCTGCGATCGCTGTACGATCATTTTCATTAATACCAATATTAATTGAACCAGAGATCGATTCAGACATCTGCTTATCAGTTGATTTGTCTTTATTTTTGCTCATAAGAATTTATTTTCTTTGCTTTGAGAATATTTTAACCATATAGACAATAACAAAGAAACGACAAATAGATGATTTTAATTAGGACAGTTTAAGATATTCTTCATAACGCAAGGGCTTTAGGGCTTGCACTCAATTTCCACTTTTGCAGAATATTTCGATAAAAAACAATAAAAACAATGGATCAAAAAATTATTTCTGAAAATATTTGTGTCACGGTAAAAATGTTTGCAATATTTCAAGAAGTATTTGCTACCGATGAAATGCAAATTAGTCTTGAGGCGGGTGCGACCGTATCACAAATATTCGATCGCCTTGTCAGTCAGCACCCCAACCTCGAACAATGGCGATCGCTTACGAGATACGCCATTAATCTCAACTTTGCCGAACCGCACACAGTTCTTCATGATCGAGATGAAGTGGCGCTAATTCCGCCTGTGAGCGGCGGCTAAAATTGCTGTAAAATATTTGTCAGTATGCTGATCGACTCGACCCAGACCAGTCGAGTAAGCCGCTAAACTGCTGAAGATCAATAAAGCTAAGCTGCAACAAAACCATTAGCAAAGGTCCCTCTTGCCTTTCTTGCCAACGTTTGGCAACTGCTAATTGTTCTCGGTCAACGAGAGATGAATCTAGCAGATATCTCTCTAAATCTTCTTGGCGACTAGCGATCGCGTGTGTCTGGGATTGATAACTCATAGAAATCAAATAACTAACTACTTGAACAATTGGGATTAGTAGCGTAGCGCACCATACCACATCTATGAATCCCCGTCAAAGTTATTTTTACTGTCATAATTTTTTGACCTTAACCTTGACCTTAATATTCACAGGAAACTTTACAGGAATAAAACAAATAGGACGCTATGAATAATCCTAAAAATTCTGAAACTGGCTCTCTCAAAGATGGGCAAAACCTTCAGCAACAGGTCAAAGAGTTAAAAAAAGAGGTCAGCCGACTGCAAGGTGATAATAGCGATCTGGAAAATTCTCTGTTGACAGCAATTGAACATGGCGATCTGGTTGAGTCAGAATTATTAGACGTTAATAAAAGGTTAAAGGGTGAAATTATTGAGCGGAAGATGGCGCAGGCGACGTTGCAATCGATCTTAGAAATTGTCTATCGCGATAAAAGCGACTTAGAAATTATGCTATCCACCGCCACAGAGCATGGCGATGCGATCGAATATGAGCAGTATAATCGCGCCGTAGAAACTATGCGTAAGAGCGAGGAACAGTTCCGAACTATTGCTGAATCAACGAGTATGGCGATGTTGGTCAGCCACCTTGAAAGTGGGGCGATCGCTTATGCTAATGGCAGTGCGGGGACAATGCTCCAGCAAGAATCTCAAGAATTGATTAATCAATTGATCCCAGACTTGTATTTTCTGGAATCGGAATGGCATGATTTACAGCAACATTTTTTAGAAAATCAACGAGTGCGTGACTATGAGATTCGGTTGCGGCGAGATAACAAAGAACCTTTATGGGTACTGGCCTCTTTGCATCTGCTGTGGTTAAAAGGAGAGCAGGTTCTATTAAGCACCTTTTATGATATTACCCTTCTTAAAAAGACAGAAATTGCCCTGCGTGAATCAGAAGCTAAATTGAGGGAACAAGCTAATCTGTTAGAACAAAGGGTAGAAGCCCGAACTCGCGCTCTTAACCTAGCGAAGGAAGCAGCCGAATCAGCTAGTCGTTCTAAAGCGACATTTTTAGCGAATATGAGTCACGAGTTACGGACTCCTCTGAATGCAATTCTTGGCTTCGCCCAGCTAATGCTCTACGATCAAGACCTAAATGAACAGAACCAAAGTGATTTACAGACAATCTGTAATAGTGGTAATCATTTGCTGACGATGATTAATGACATTTTGGAAATGTCTAAACTTGAAGCTGGAGGAGTACTGTTAAGGGAGCAGGAATGCGATCTCAATGGCATTGTTGATACAGCCAAGGATATGCTGTTCCTGAAAGCGCAGGAGAAGAAGTTGGACTTTGAGATGATTATTCATCCTCACACGCCGCGATTGATTTATGCTGATGCAGGTAAGCTGCGTCAGATTTTGATCAATTTGGTTGGTAATGCGATTAAATTTACCGCCACGGGACATGTTTATGTAAATGTATTTATTCAAAATAATCTGCACCTTTATTTTGAAGTGGAAGATACAGGAGCAGGTATTTGTGATTCGGAAATGGTAACTTTATTTCAGCCTTTTGTGCAGACTGATTCGGGGCGGCGATCACAAGAGGGTACTGGCTTAGGTTTATCGATTAGTTACAACTATGTGCAGCTTATGGGCGGACAAATGTCGGTCACAAGTAAAGTTGGTGAGGGTTCTACCTTTAGCTTTTACATTCCACTTAAGCCTTTGGATCTTCTCAATCCAGAACCAATTAGATCGCCTAATCGGATAGTTGGACTTCAATCAAAATCAACAAATTTCCGAATTCTCATTGCAGAAGATACACGCCTTAATCGGCAATTGTTGACTAGAATCTTGACTCCGCTTGGATTTGAAGTTAGGGAAGTAAATAATGGGCAAGAAGCGATCGCCGTTTGGCAGTCTTGGTCGCCTCATTTAATCTGGATGGATGCAAGAATGCCGATACTTGATGGTAATGAAGCTACATCTGCGATCAGAGCGATCGAGACTGAGCATAATATTCCAGAATCTGAGCGGGTGAAGATTATTGCGCTCACGGCTAGCCTAGTTAATAGCCCAGAAGAAGATTTATCAATTTATGGATTTGATGGATTTGTGACTAAGCCATTTACGGAAGATTTAATCTTTGAGGAGATGGCTAAACACCTTAATCTCCAATATGTCTATTAGGGACAGTATAAAGAAGTTGATTTGCCCGCAAAGCGGGCAAATCAACT
>JANMFC010000507.1:0-4374 GCA_031377675.1 Pseudanabaena sp. OTE_70b_metabat_355
TTTTATTAGTTCATTATAAAGACGTGAGGCGTTTTGGGTCATTTGTCCTATG
Source organism: Pseudanabaena sp. OTE_70b_metabat_355 (assembly GCA_031377675.1). GTDB lineage: Bacteria > Cyanobacteriota > Cyanobacteriia > Pseudanabaenales > Pseudanabaenaceae > Pseudanabaena. Next base: position 53 of record JANMFC010000507.1, read on the forward strand.
CTCCTTTTTGTTCTAAAAACAGCATACGCCTCTTTTTTTCTCTAATCCACCCCCTGTATCCTTTTTACCTACTTTTGTCAGTCAATCAGGTTCATTCCTCTCCAACATGAGCCACGAAATCCGCACACCAATGAATGGCGTGTTAGGCATGGCGCAACTTTTGGAAATGACAAATCTGAATCAAGAACAAACAGATTTTGTGCAGACGATTATAGAGTGTGGTGATGCTCTGTTGACCATTATTAATGACATTCTTGATTTTTCAAAAATTGAATCAGGCATGGTAGAAATTGAAGAAAAAGTTTTTGTTTTGGAAGATACAGTAATTGCGGTGGTCAAATTGATGGAGAGCCTAGCCAGCGCCAAGCAAATTGACCTTAAATATGCGATCGCGCCCGATATTCCCACCACAGTCATTGGCGATCGCGCCCGTCTGCGCCAAATCTTGCTAAATCTAGTGGGTAATGCGATTAAATTTACAGCCCACGGATTGGTGATGATTACGATCAATGGTGGATTTAAGGCTAATACAAATAAATATGAGCTAAGATTTGCGATCGCTGATACAGGTATTGGCATCGAAAAAGAACAAATCACCAAATTATTTCAAGCCTTCACCCAAGCCGATAGTTCCATTAATCGTAAATATGGCGGTACAGGACTCGGTTTAGCAATTAGTAAACGCCTTGTTGAATTAATGGGCGGCACAATTTGGATCGAGAGTTTAGGAAATATCGGCGGCTATCCTCCCACAAACTGGACATCAGACGGTCAAGCCGACGATCAAGGCTCCATATTTCATTTTGCGATCGGGGTATCCATCTCTGCTTCCGAAACTGAAATCATCAAACAATCTCAAGCCTCTACTTCAAATCCCCACTTAATTAACCCTGAAATCAATCCTGAAATCGATCCCGAATTAGCCATCAAGTTTCCATTACGGATTTTGTTAGCAGAAGACAATCCAGTTAATCAAATGTTTACCAGACTAATACTCAAAAGACTAGGTTATCAAATTGATATCGCCAACAATGGATTTGAGGCAGTACAGGCGACCCAAGAGCAACCCTACGACCTGATTTTGATGGATGTGCAAATGCCGAAAATGGATGGACTGACCGCCACAAAATTGATTAGATCCGATCCTCTTAATTCTCAAATTCACATTGTCGCCATCACCGCCGATGCCATGCCCGAAGATCGCCAAGCTTGTTTTGATGCAGGTATGGATGATTACATCAGCAAACCCGTTTTTATGCCAGAAATTATTCAGCTAGTTTCTAGCATAAAAATATAAAAGACCCAAGAGGTAAAAGTAATGCAACAAATAATTCATGGTTATGTCAGATTAGGCGATCGCGGCGATCGCTGGATGATCAATCACATTCGTAACATCAATTAATTCTGCCTCAAAACTGACCTGAGCGCGATTGGTTTTGCCACCAATATAGAGGCGATCGCCAACCTGTAAAGCCCATACTTGTGAGTGACTGATATAGCTCATGACCACCCCCAACATCAACAGCCCAAATCCCGTATAAACCATCGGAATTCCTGGATCGGCTTTAATTTGTAAACCAGTACTACCGATCGCTTCTTTTAAGGTAAATGTCACGCCATTGATTTCGGCTTTGCCATTGGTGCGAACTGTGGTCAGCAGATTTCCTTTTTCGTCATAAATCAAGAAAGTCCCTTGCAAATCAGGAGTAATTAAGGTCACACCCGCACTGAGATCGGGCTTGGTAGGAATCCATGTTCCCCAAACTTGACGACCGCCATTTTGCGATTCCAACTTGCTGATGGGCAGTTGCAGAACTGGACTATTGTTCAGGGTAAACCGCACCGCCTGAATATCCCAATTTGCTTGATAGAAGGTGACACCTTTATATTTCAATGGTTTATTCACATGAATAGTTTGGCGATCGACTTCCTTCCCATCTTTATCAAGAACGGATAAATCCGAATAGAATTGATCGACACTTCCCTTCGGTGTGTAATCAATCCAAAAGCGATTCACCCGCACCGACCAGTCTTTAGGAACTTGCGCCGCCGACCATGCTCCTGCTTCAGTAATATTTTTAACTTGAAATGTCTCGCCACTGGGAACCATTTCCTGTGCAGTAAAACCCGTGAGTGAACCCCAAATCGAGCCAATTAAGATAATCAACATACTGGCATGGACAACAATCGGTCCAATCCTGCCAATTAATCCCTTTCGAGCATAAAGGCGATCGTCGGCTTGATAAACCTTGTAATTTTTGCTTTGCAGAGATTGGGCGAGTTGATTGAGATTACCTCCAACAATTTCAGTAGCGAGGGGAAGCTTAGCAAAACTCTGGGGCTTGGTATAGTAAAACCAGCGTCTGGAAGCTTTGAGAATTGGTAATTGCCGATTGAAGGTACAGGCGGTGAGACTCGTGCCGAACAAAATCAAAAGCGTAAGAAACCACCAGCTACCATAGACATGTTCTAATCCGATCGCTAAGATCACCTGATACGATAAAAATCCAAATAACGCAGGATGTTCAGGATAATTTTCGCGATAAAAATCAAGGGATTGCCCCTGCTCGATCACCGTGCCGAGGATGCTAAATAGGGCGATCAGCAGTAAAATAGCGATCGCGACTTTGAGATTGGCAAGGAGCGCGACTACTTGATGTCGCCAAATTTGGTTAGCTTGGAATCGGATTTTTTCAAACACGTCAGGTCGATGGTTACTAGTTCTAGCCTAGATTCTAGCTTATCTGGTATCCTGAAATTAGACAACTGTAGACAAGGACGTTAAACCATCGTGGAAGAACTTATAGCATTACGCGAACTCTTGCAAAAAGGTAACGTATCCAGCGCCCTCCTGATGATCGATGAAATGGAAGAAATGAGCAAAAAAGATATTCTCAACAAAATTCGTAGCTATGGCATTATCTTACTTTTGCATCTCATCAAACAAAAAATCGAAAATCGCACAACCCGTTCTTGGGATGTATCAATTCGTAACTCAGTCTTAGAAATTCAAGACTTGAATGCAAGACCAAACTCTAAGGGAACATATTTAAACGAACATGAACTTGGTGAATCTCTAGAAAGTGGCTTTCGTCAAGCAATTAACCAAGCGTCTTTAGAAGTTAACGAGGGAATATATGATGCAAAAGAACTTCAAAAAATGGTAGATAAACAAGAAATATGCGATCGCGCTATGACCCTAATTGCATTATTTTCAGATAATTAATCAAAAGTTTGCAGCAGGTAAAGAATAGCCAGATTTAGGCTAGAGTTAAGCCAGATCTTTAGGAATATAGGGCTATGTCACAGGGCAAAGAAACTACCGTTTTAGTATTGTCGTTGCTAGTTACCGCAGGACTAGCTGGCGGCGGTTATTGGTTCTTTTCACAACAAAGTAAATCAACAACACCCTCGACGACTAGCTCAAATGCACCATCAACAACCGCATCAACAGCAGCAAATTCTAATAATTCGCCAGTCAACTTAAATTTTGATACGTCATCGCCGAATCCCAGTGTTTTGGAGATGGATGGCAGTACGGCGATGGTAGCAATAGTCAAAGAACTGCGTAATGCTTATAACCAAGCCAATCCGAATATACCGACTACCTATGGTGTGCCAGATGGGAAACCAAGTGGTTCTACTCAGGGATTACAAAATCTGATCAATGGAACTGTAGCGATCGCCGCAACTTCACAACCATTAAAAGCCGAAGAAGCTAAAGCAGGGGTGCAATTAATCCCGATCGCTAAAGATGCGATCGGCGTAGTCGTTGGCATTAATAATCCTTTTAAAGGTGGGTTAACTAAAGATCAAGTCCGTGATATTTATCAAGGCAAGATCACTAACTGGTCACAGGTGGGCGGTTCAAATCTAACGATTAAAGTGATCAATCGCGGTACCACTAGTGGCACAAGAGGGGCTTTTCAGGACATCGTGTTGCTTGGGCAAGACTTTTCCCCTGATGGCACTAACTTCATCACATGGAAACAAGATGAAACCACCGCGATCTTGCGCGATTTGGGCGATAACGGGATCGGTTATGCGACCGTCACCCAATTGGAAAAGCAAGAAATCGTGAGGATCATCGCGATCGATGGGGTTAGCCCCACTGATGTCGCGGCGGTTAAGGCTAATAAATACCCGATTAGTCGCAGTTTATTTTTAGGCGTTAAAAAGGTAACTAGCCCTGCGGCTAAACAATTTATCGAGTTTGCGCTTTCACCACAGGGACAGCAAATCGTTCAGAAATTAGGCTTTACTGCTGTTCAATAAATCCAGAGAAGCGTTTAAAAGTGACGCTTTGCGTCACTTTTAAACGC
>JANMFC010000531.1:0-5477 GCA_031377675.1 Pseudanabaena sp. OTE_70b_metabat_355
CTCGAAATTTTTGACATACTGATTCCAAACGAAATGCAAAACCCTCAGCCCCTCTCTCGCGTCGTTGTCACTGGACTAGGTGCAATCACACCGATCGGTAACACGGTCGAAGAATATTGGCAAGGTCTAGTGGAAGGTAGAAACGGAATTACTGAAATTACTCGCTTTGATACAACTGACCATGAATGTCGTGTTGGCGGCGAAGTTAAAGGATTCGATCCTCTTGACTATGTACCAGCAAAAGAAGCGCGGCGAATGGATCGCTTCGCTCAGTTTGGCGTGAGTGCTAGCCTGCAAGCATTGCGGGACGCTAAGCTAGAAATCACACCAATTAATGCGCCCCAGATTGGGGTGTTGCTGGGTACTGGCATCGGTGGCTTACAGGTACTTGAAGATCAGCATGAAATTATTCGTACTAAAGGACCTTCTCGCTGTAGTCCATTTATGATTCCGATGATGATCGGTAATATGGCGGCGGGTTTGACGGCAATTCATACGGGCGCACAGGGACCAAATTCTTGTACGGTGACTGCTTGTGCGGCAGGATCGAATGCGATCGGCGATGCATTTCGTTTGGTACAAAGTGGTTTTGCTCAAGCGATGATCTGTGGTGGAACAGAGGCGGCGATTACCCCTCTTGGTTTTGCGGGTTTCGCGTCCGCAAGGGCGATGTCGCGCCGTAATGATGATCCAGCCCATGCTTCCCGTCCCTTCGATCGCGATCGCGATGGCTTTGTGATGGGTGAAGGCGCGGGGATCTTGATCCTTGAAAATCTTGATCATGCTCTAGCGCGGGGAGCGAAAATTTATGCAGAAATTGTGGGCTACGGCTCTACCTGCGATGCTTATCACATGACCTCACCATCGCCTAGTGGTGAAGGTGCAATTAGAGCGATGTCTTTAGCTTTAAAAAATGCCGATATTACACCTGAACAGGTGGACTACATTAATGCTCATGGGACAAGTACGTCGGCGAATGATAGCACTGAGACTAAGGCAATCAAGAAAGTTTTGGGTGATCATGCCTACAAGGTTGCGGTTAGTTCTACTAAGTCGATGACGGGACATCTACTCGGCGGTTCGGGTGGGATTGAGGCGGTAGCGACAGTACTTGCCATCCAAAATAACATCGCGCCTCCGACCATGAATTTAGAAAATCCTGATGATGAATGTGATCTGGATTATGTAGCTAATAAATCACGTCCAATGGCGATCGATGTAGCGACCTCTAACTCCTTCGGCTTCGGTGGTCATAACGTGACTTTGGTATTTAAAAAATACAAATAAAATAAAAGGGTGCAAAGCACCCTTTTATTTTGTTAATTTACGATCGCCATTGTCCGCGCTGTCCGAAAATGGCTGAAAGAGATTCTATAGCGATAAACAAATAGAGTTGCACCGCGAAGCGGTGCAACTCTATTTGTTTATCGCTTTCTTTATGATAGGCTATGGCAACAATACGAGATTTTCGATATCGCGCATGGAATCTTTGCCCGAATCCTCAAAACCATTTGCCGATATTAGTGATCATATCGGTGACGATACTAGTGGCGATCTCGTGAAAGTAGATCGTGGGTTGTCGAATCTTCCCGATCGCGTTGCTGCTCAACATCCCATCCAGTCAATATCAAATAATCGCAAAATTGATCAGCTTAATCGCCTGACCTTCTCCAATTTTGGGATAGTTTTGAGCATCCCACTATTGGGATCTTTAATTGTGCTTGTAATAATTTATCTCGCAAATCCACTGGCGATTAGTTGGTTCGCCTCTTCGGACGCGCCAGTATTTTCTTCTAATTATTTATGGAATATCCCTAAAAGCATCAAGCAAATTCAGTCCGATCTGGCGCGAAATCAACTTAAACTTGGTGAAAGTTATAATCTCAAAACAGGGGAAATTATCTACACTGTTCTAGAGATAGAAACTCAGAACATTCGAGAAATTCGTTTCTATCAGGCGATTGCAGATCGGGGGGTGGAAAAATTTTTATTAGTGAGTACCACCACGATCGCAGGAGTTGATGAGTACTTTGTGCGATCGCCATTACTGAAATACATCACTTACTCCATACCTGAACGGCTGCAACCAAATCGCCGTCGTTTACCGCTTAAAAAGCTAACGTTATTAGCTAATCCTCCTAACCAACTGAGTGGAATTTGGTTCAGTACATCAGCATATATTGATGGAATCGCCTATGGACAAATTTATTGCTTGTTAGGTGATAAGCGATCAAAGTTAATCGAACTTGATTCTTGGACTAGCCCTTCGGGAGAGCTGCCAATATGGCGAAATGTTTTAAATAGCAATCCTAATTCTATCCAATTGGTAGTCAATCAAACTCAAGAATTTGAACCGACATTTGTGATTTTTCAACCTGAAGAAATAATTACCAATTCTATTCGCAATATCCAACTACGTCAGGTGAATCTCAATGAGGCAAAAAATCAACCTAAAGTCTATCAAGATGCTCTGATATTGGCGAGTGTCGGTTTATGGTCGCCTGCCCGCGAAAAATTTAATGTGATGGTAGCAGAATTAAAATCCCAAGGAAAATCACTATCTCCATTTTTGCAAGAACAATATGATTTTATTGCCTTGCATTCTAAATTTACCCATAGTCAAGCCGAAAATCCCAACTCTAGTCTCGGTGAAAGAGCCTTAGCAAAAATTGTCGATGGAAGATGGAATGAGGCTCTAGCGATCTCCAATGATCCTGCATATAAAGGCGATAAAATCATGGAAATGTTAGCCAAATACCATCCCCATATTTGGCAACGAGCGATGACGGCTTTGACATTTACAGGAGCAGTGGAAATTAAACTCTGGGCGGGATTAGTGGTATTACATCGGGATGGATTGCGCCGTGCTGAGCATTGGCTAAGAGAGCAGAAAGTCGATACTAAAGATTCTAATCAATTATTGCAACGGCTCGATCTTGCTCCAATTAGCATTAAACCACAGCAATTGTTGGGATCAGTTACTTATATTGGCAAGGGAAATGCTGGCTCTGAGTGGTTTTTGCCGCCACCCAAGCTTGATCCAGGGCAAGCTTGGTATGAAGTTAATGTGACGATGATTAAAGACGGCGATAAATGGCGCAGTGGACCATTTAGTGAACTTAGCGATCGCTCTTCGATTTTGTTGTGGAGGATTTTAGGATTTTCTTTGAATGGCAACTTAGGACTATTGCTATATGATGCTAATGGCAGGACTCAATCAGATGTAATGACAGCGCAGTCACTCTGGGTAGGAAATGATGGGCGTTTAAAAATTCTTGCATCTGGTGACGCAGCCCTTGTGTCGCTAATTAACAAAAGTGTCATTCCACCCCTAGTTACTAGCGGCAGTAGATTCGACCCGCCTAAAGGAAAATCTATTGATTGGCAAATGCTCTCGCCTAGAGTGGTTGAGCGGATCATTCGCGCTATTTATGGTGAGTTGCAGCGTCGGGGGCAAGTCTCTATGGGTATTGAAGATTTTGGCATCGTGTTGCAACAGCAATGGAAGCTCTCAGAAGTAAATCTTGATGGATATGGAAAGTCGGAATATTTACTATTGCTCGATCGCTCTGAGATTGATTTAGGAGATCGACATTATCCTTTAGCGATCGTTTTTTCCAATGATGGCACTCTATTATTTAGTGATATGAATGGCGATCAAATTTGGATTGATGTATTACCCAGCAGTATCGAAGGTCAAATTCTTACACTTCGCAATGGTAATTATGAAATATGGAATTTTCGTTAAAAAGCCAAAAATTGCTGGGGCGAGGGAATCCCGCCCCAGCAATTTTTGCTTTTATAGCAAAGCTTGATCAAACCCGCCACAAGTAGGGTCGCAGGGCGAAGCCCCGCAACGGGTTTTATATTTTAATTTATTTCTTGACAAAAAGTGGTTCATGGTAGTATGTAAACAACTTACCCCCTAAAACACACAAACGGACAAGGTTATGGGATTACTCGATCGCATTGGTATGGTGGTCAAGTCCAATGTAAATGCAATGGTTACATCGGCTGAAGACCCAGAAAAAATTCTGGAGCAGTCGATCATTGATATGCAAGAAGACTTGGTGCAATTGCGCCAAGCTGTGGCGCAATCGATGGCCGCCCTCAAACGTCAAGAACAGCAGTACAGCCAAAGCGCTACTCAGTCGCAAGAATGGGAAAAACGCGCCATGCTCGCACTCCAAAAGGGTGATGAAAACCTAGCAAGGGAAGCACTTAGTCGCAAGAAAACCCATGCTGATGCTGCCGCAACTTTAAAAACTGGATTGGATCAACAGTCGGGGCAAGTAGATACGCTCAAGAAAAATTTGATTGCGATCGAAGGCAAGATTTCTGAAGCAAAAACTAAGAAAGAAATGCTCAAGGCGCGGTTGCAGTCGGCAAAAGCTCAAGAAAACCTCAACAACATGCTAGGGAAGGTAAATACCAACTCGGCGGCGGCAACTTTTGAGCGGATGGAAGAGCGGGTCTTAATGGCTGAAGCACGCGCTGGTGCTAGTGCCGAACTGGGTATGGACAATCTCGAATCTCAGTTTGCCCAGTTAGAGGCTGGCAATGGGGTTGATGATGAACTTGCGGCCCTGAAGGCAAAAATGATGACGGGTACTCCAGCACCTCAAGGTGCTTTGCCTCCTTCGGATTCGGTTAAATCGCCAACAGTTGGTGCGGCGATCGATGCTGAGCTAGAAGCTCTACGCCGTCAAATGGGTTGATATCTAACCTTTAAATAAAAAAGGGACGCTATGCGTCCCTTTTTTTATTTAAAGGTTAGATAAAGCACCACGCAATCCGTCACGGTTAATCTTGAGATATTCTGTATTAACCCCAGATTCACGGGTGAGTGAAACCTTGCCAGTACGGGCAATTTCGCGAATGCCAAACTTGTCTAACATCTTTAAAATGGCAACCATCTTCCCTGGATCGCCCACAACTTCGACTGTCAAGAAGTCATCAGCCACATCGACAATGCGGGCGCGGAAAATTTGCGATATTTCAATAATTTCCGATCGCACATTTGGCGCGGCATTTACTTTAACGAGCATCAACTCGCGTTCAACACAAGGAATATCAGTAAAATCGAGAATGGTGATCACATTGATCAGTTTATGCAACTGCTTCGTGATTTGCTCAATCGTGTGATCGTCGCCAGAGACAACCATCGTAATGCGCGTAAATCCATCTTGTTCAGCAGTCCCGACCGCAAGGCTCTCGATATTAAAACCTCGGCGGGCGAACAAGCTAGCAATGCGGGTCAGCACTCCTGCCTCATCTTGGACGACAACAGAGAGAGTATGTTTCATGGTGACAAATTCGGAAAAATAAACAGCACAGTAGACTATATTAATGACTTTGGTTACCTTAAATCGCCTATCAAGCTACATATTGATGACGATAATGGTGCTTTGTTTTTAAAACCTTAGTTTTTAAAACCGTTGTTTTTAAAACTAAGTGGGGCGTGAAGCACATCACTT
>JANMFC010000561.1:0-6001 GCA_031377675.1 Pseudanabaena sp. OTE_70b_metabat_355
CTTCTTTGGGCTTTACTGAGTCCAGATCGCTAGTTTATGGGAATCAAAACTAGCGGTATTAGGCATAACATCAGGAATCGTCACATCTCCCTGTAACTTGATGGCAATATGGTGAGCCTTATTCCCATCGGCTGTCTGAGAACTTAGACAACTACTATCAGTCCATACTGCCAAGCGATCGCCTTCTAGTACCCACCAACGCGGAACTTTGGTTGCCATAACGCCTGAAGTTACGTCAAAAATGGGAGTGCGATAAACCACCTCATAGCCTCCACGCCCATCAGGACGCATCACCGCAAATCTTGCTCGACCAGAATTGACCCACCGCGCCGAAATTGTGCGAATCTCACCAAAAGATAGGGGGCGATCGCTATCAATTCGCAAAAATCCACCTGATAGAGCCTCTGTTGTTTCAGTCAATTTATTTCCACCTTGGGCAATAGGTGGCGGCGTGGCGATTCCCATATCTACCAGTTTCCCTGCGATGTAAGAAGCCAAAGCCGCATGTCCTAAATTATTTAGGTGCAGTCCATCAGCAGAGTAATTGGGAAGTTCTTCGATCGCAAAGGCTTCATTGCCTGCATTTATGAAATAAGCACCGACTTGCTTAGAACTTTTTTGCAATGCAAGATCGTAAGGTGATCGCCGATCTAGGGTGGCTTGATTGGGTTGCGGGGTGATGACAACTACGCGATCGGCAGGAAAAGCTTTAGTCATCCCTGTGAGCATAGTTTCTAGATCGCCGCGAAAAGTAGCTGGTTTGGGGTTAACGGTATCTCCTAAGGGTAATTTCCAATAGGCATCATTGACCCCGTATAACATCAAAACTAGATCGGGATGTCGCGGCACGATCGCATCACGCCAACGCTGCACGGCGGCGGCAGGTGGAAAAGAGTTGCCATCGCGTGGTGCTTTTGACAGAGTGGAACCTGAAAGGCTCTCATTGATCTCTTGCCAACCCAGATAACGCGAAAGCAAGGTACTCCAACGGCGATCGCCTCTGGTTGCCCATAGTCCTACGGTTGTACTGGAGCCAAAAAATACGACTTTAGGATGTGTAGAAATCTGGCTAACCGAGTTGGATTTGCTCAATACTGGAGAGTTTAAAGAAGAGTTTAAAGAAGAATTTAGAATAGGGTTAGAAATTCCTGTTCCGACAATTCCTGACCAGCAAGCTAGACCAATAAATAGTCCCAATATCAAGATTTTGATAGCACTTTGCACCGAAGTATCTAGACTTTTAGAAAGATTACTTCGCAATCCTTTTAAAAATCTAGAAACCTGTAACCATCTAATCTGGTTAACGTGGCGCATTAGCCCATTCCTCTAGTGGTTTACCCACATGACTATAGAGCAGAGCTTCGAGAATAATGCCATTTGTATTTAAAGTAAGCGCTCGATTCGGTTCTTTGGTTTCCTCGTAGTAGCCAGCAAACACACCTCGTTGTGGATCGGCTAACCCTCGCAGCCCTTTATATAATCGTTCTGTATAGCTTGTCCGAAATAGCATATTCCAACCGACCGCCGCTTTGGTGCTACTGCCGCGAAAAGCCGATGCATCCTTACCTGAAGAGTCAAGAGTTTTCCAAGCCTGACCATCGACGAATATGTTGTTATAAACAAACCAAGGAGCGCGATCGAGATTGTCTTCTGACCATGCGGTAAGCTGTTTGGTTTCCCAGTAACGACGCTGTTGGACTTGGAGGATGCGAGCGGCAAACTCGGCTGGTAGAGCCTTAAAACCACTTTCCAATCCGTCTAAAATATAAGGCTCGCTAGTAACATAATTATGATAAGTTGTGCGGCGATCAACAGGAACAGCGACACCGAGAATATCAAATGTAGTCATTTCGGTGTTCGGGTTTAAAGCTACAGTTGGTTGTAGCCCTAACTTCGTTAAACCATAGGCTCCATATTGCTCATAGCCAAGCCGACCTTCTTGCTGCCATTCTTCTTTGCCATTACGGGAATCAGTCCCCATCAGTTGTCCTCGTTCGCTAAGGCGCTTTAGATTCCAACGGGCAGTAACTGCTTTGATCGCATCCTTATGTTGGGGATAGCGTGCAGAAATCAAGTCTAACCACATTCCCAATCTGCCAATATCTAAAGCCGAAAATCCAATTTCCTGATAAGCATCGAGCTTGCCATAGTTAACAGGTTGAAGGGTTGCCGCATTGTAGGCTTTATTGGGAAGTTCGTTGTTATAGAGCTTTATTTTCGATAAGGATGTTAAGGATTGTGCCATCCAACGATCAAATTCATCGGCGGGTAGCATTCCCAACTCACGCGCCGCCGTCATTCCCGCGAACTGACTGCCGACATCCCACATTGTCGTTGCGGGGAAAAATGCGGCTGAGGAGACTAGCCCTGACGGTTGGCGATTTAGTTCAAAATAGCGCCATGCACTCCGCGCTAATTGACGATCATCTTCACTTAAGGGAATGCGTCGAACCACAGGTGCAGGTATGGCAGTGCTTTGATGCCAAAGCAAAATTTGGTGAGTTCCCCAAGCTGTTAAAAAAATCAAGCCGCAGAGGATATATGACCAAAACCGTTGACTTTGAGAAGTTAAAATTTTCATGATTAGCGAGGAACCACATTGAAGAGGACTTTGTATTTGACGGCAAACCAGAAACCTGCGATCGCGATCGCTTGTAATAAAGTGGTTAACCAAGCACTTCCTTGAACTAGTCCAGGAATCGAGAACCAAATTACGGTAACGGGAACATGTGTAATGTAGATGTAAAGCGAGTTCTGCCCTAAGGGAATTAGTAAATTGCCGAGTGTTTTATAGAGTGGCTTCCAACAGGCATCAATGAAGGAAAACAGGAGCGAAAATAATGCTAAGAGCGTAACTAAGCGCACAGGCCCATTAATACTGCGATCGGTTAAGCTGAGCCATAGAGCGCGATCGCTAACGTTGGCTGGCCATGTACCCAATTGCAAATCATAGTGAGCGGCGACAAGTGCAGCTATAGCGATCGCCCCCATTAGTAACAAAAATGGAATTTTGGGAATGCGACTCCAAATCTTACCTACAGATTCTTTGTAATAGCCCATCACCAACCCATGCACATAGAGAAGTTGCCAAGTTGCAAAGGTGAAGTAAGGATGGTCGCGATCTAGAGGCTGAAAACTAAACACATGGGGATGTAATTGGTTTAGCCCCCACAATGACCAAGAAATCGCCAGCAAAGGTAGCCAAAGCCCTCGTCTCATCAGCCAAAACATGATCGGAGAGGCAAGTAAACAGAGAACATAAAGCTGCAAAATATCAATTACAGGCGGTGCTAAATGGAAAGTTGCCGCAGCCAGTAAAATTTGCCACCAAGCCCCTGGAGCCTGCTCAAAACAAGGCAGAGTCCATTGTGGCGCAACAATACTCAGTAGTCCCAAGCTGGTCATGAGGATAAAGCTAGTTATATAAAGCACTCCCGATCGCTCTAATAATTTCTTCATCGCCTCGGTTAGCCCCACCTTGCCAATCCGCTTGAGCGTGACCATGCCCAAGACAAAGCCAGACAGAAATACAAACCCCTCAGCCGCACTGGCATAAATATGCCCTTGAGTCACGTTATTAAAATATGAACGGCTCTCTAAATGGTTAACCACCATAAAGACGATCGCAATTCCCCGTAAAAAATCAAGCCGAAAATCACGCTTTTCATCGCTGCTTGGATCGTAGCGCCAAGAGCCACGCAGAAAATCAAAAGATATTTTAGGAAAGTTAATCATTAGAATCATTTCAAACTAATTTAGATTATTAAACCTTTGGTTCCAGTTAGATCGCAATCTTGCAAATTTGCATTATCTAATTTGGCTCCGCGTAAATTTGCCCCACTCAGGTTAGCATGGCTAAGGTTGGCTCCATTTAAGTTTGCTTCACTTAAATTAGCGCCACTTAGGTTTGCTCCTTGTAAATTACTGCCACTGAGAACTGCGCCACTCAAGTTTGCTTCATTCAGATTTGCTTCGACTAAAATAGTTCCTAGCAAAAGTGAACATCCTTTCAAATTGACCTTACTTAAGTTAGCCCTAGTAAGATCCGACATACTAAGGTTAATCCCCACCAAAACTGCTTCACAAAAATTTACTTCTGTTAGATTTGAATCGACAAAAGTTGCTCCACTCAAATCAGCTTTGCTGAAATCATTTCCCTTGAAATTTGATTGCATAGCGGCGGCGGCGACCAGTTGTGTGCCAGAGAAATTAGCCTTACAAAACTCAACATGATTAAGTTTTGCGCCCATGAGATTGGCAGCCGATAAATTTATATCATTGAAATGACTGTCTGAAAGATTAATTCCTACTAAATTTATGGCAGTAAATTGCCTTTCTCCCCTCTCATATCGCTCTCGAAATTCTTGGCTATTCATGATTACTCTATCACTTTAATATCTATTGTGAACAAGCATAACAAGATTGTTAAAAAATCTGAATTTTGAAAAAATTCTTATAGAAATCCTAAATCATTTGTGGCTTCGACTCCGCTCAGCCATCAGTCCACGCTGGCTGAGCGAAGTCGAAGCCTGTTTCAACTCATTTCGGATTGCTATATAAGTAGCTGGGCGCATTTAAATATAAAATCCACATCAGCTAATTCGCTTGCTTTGTGGGTAAATCAGCTTGTTTGGGTTAAAGTACTTACCAAAATTAAATATATGTAAATATATGTAAATACATATAAATATATGTATATGTTAAATAATCAGTTTAAAATATGGTGATATGTGGTTTTAATTTAAATGAATGCGATTGTATAATTTCTTTACGTTCCCAGCTCTTTTATTTACAGCGTGCCTTTGCGTAATCGATAGCTCAGCATCTTCAGTGAAAGCCCAGCAATCGCCAGTTAAGATAGAAATCTGGCGCGAAAAAGATAGTCAAAAAAATTCTCTTTCGATTAAGGAGGATTTACAGTTCTTGCCATTACAAGATATTGAGAAATCATTAAATAAAGAACAGAATGTTATTTTAGCTTCGCCTAATCAATTTAATCCTAATTTGCGAGTTCTCGATCCAGAGCCTTTACCTGTTGAGCAATTTATTGTAGAGCCAAAACAATCGCCAGTAATGACGGATTATGCCGTGCTTGAAAGTATGACCACAAACTTTCAAGGTGATGATGATAAAAGTGGACAACGTAATCAAATTCTTGAACCAACTTGGAAATGGCGTTTTAAAGATGATACTGTCATTAGTTTTCAAACAGGATTTAACTCCTTTAACCTAGCAAATAAGCAGTCTATATATAACGTCCCACTCCAATTTGGAGTTGAGAAAAAATTAGGTTCAGTGAATCTTAGTGTGCGAGGGGGGATTGATATCTACGATCGCTTACCGACAACAGCAAATATCGAGGTGAATGCAAGTGTACCTGTTTTAAATGGTGTAACTTTGTTTGGATTTTTTGAGCAGAAGCCATATAAATCTAATGTGAATACCCTTGAGAACCAAATCAAAATCCGCAGGTTTGGTCCCAATATTTATTGGCAAATCGATCCCTACACAAGTTTATTCTCGCTATATCGGTGGGGTGATTACAGTGATGGCAATACCGATCAACAGTCTTTTAGTCGGTTGGAACGCAAATGGGGACAGTTTGCGATCGCTGCAAATTTATTTACTTGGTTTTACGAGCGTGAATCTCAGCCAAATACCTACTTTTCACCAAGGGATTTTCTGGTATACACTGGTGAAATATCTTGGCAAGGAGATATATTTGATTTTTTAAACTGTAGATTAGCCATTAACGCGGGAGAACAGAGAGGGGCAGGTAATTTTTCACCAGCAAACAGCTATCAAGCAAAATGCACTGCCAAAGTTTCGCCTAATATTGAGGCGGATCTGGGATATTCTTACAGTAATGTTCGCAAACCTGACACAGGCGTTAGCTCTAACAGCGAAACTATTTCTGGGCAATTACGACTTAAGTTTTAAGTAGATAGCCTTAATTAAAACCAGAACCCAAAGAAGCTAATTCGCCCGCTTCGCGGGCGAA
>JANMFC010000044.1:0-3978 GCA_031377675.1 Pseudanabaena sp. OTE_70b_metabat_355
TGCGCGGCGAAGCCGCGCACCACTAATTATTCACTGGGAAGGGAGTAACAGGGTCGTAAAAGTAAATTAAAAGTAAATTTAACTACGAGAGGAAAGAAATATGAAATGGGATGAGATGCGTCAGAGCGACAATGTGGAAGATGAGCGTGATGGCGGCTCAGGTGGTTCATCTGGTTCAGGTGGTTCACCATTGGGAATGTTGGGCGGATTGGGCGCGGGTGGTATGGCGATCGCCGTAATTGCAGGATTGATTTTTAAAGTTGATCCTAGTCAGATTTTAGCGTTTCTCGGCAATAATCAAAAAAATGCCCCTGCCCCTCAAGGGTTAGTCAAAAAACCTGCTAGCGATCGCGATGCTGCTTTTGTGAAATCGGTTTTGGGAGACACTGAGGATACATGGGGACGGATCTTTCAACAGCAACTCAAAACTAACTACAAAGCTCCCAAATTAGTCCTGTTTGACGGATCGGTTAATTCCGCCTGTGGGTCAGCCAAAACTTCATCTGGTCCCTTTTATTGTCCTGCGGATAGCAAAGTCTATCTCGATATGGGCTTCTTTAAATATCTGGAAGCCACGGCTGGCAATGATGCGGACTTTGCGCGAGCCTATGCGATCGCCCATGAAGTTGGTCATCATATTCAAAATATACGCGGTACATCGGGCAAGGTTAGACAGCTAAAATCTACCGCAAGTAAAACTAAGGCAAATGAATTGTCGGTACGTCAAGAACTGCAAGCGGATTGTCTAGCAGGAGTTTGGGGACACTTTACGGCGCAGCGTGGCTTAATTAGTGATCAAGATATTACTAAGGCGCTGAACACGGCGACTCAGATTGGTGATGACTATTTACAGAAACAATCTAAGAGTGGTCATGTCGTGCCTGAATCCTTTACACACGGCAGTTCGCAACAGCGAGTTAATTGGTTTAAACGTGGTTTAGATACGGGCAATATCGATCAATGTGATACATTCACCACCGATCAGTTATAGCTCTTGATCTGTCCAAGATTTAGGATCTTCTAGAGGTTCTAAATGGGTGAAAACATTGATATTAGGTAAAGATTGAGAGATTTTAGACTCAATTTCTTCACATAAATCATGCCCCTGCTGCACCGTCCAAGCTCCAGGCACTAACACATGAAATGAAACAAATCTCATCATACCCGCCATTCTCGTGCGAATCGCGTGGAACTGAACCTGTTGGTGATCATACGCTGACAGAAGCTCATCGATTATTTGTCTTTCTTGTAACGGAATGGAAGCATCTAAAAGTGCGGAACTACTCTCTTGGATAAGTTTAGCGCCAGTCCAGACGATATTGATGGCGACTAAAATGGCAATCAAAGGATCAAGAATTAACCAACCAGTTGCCGAAACTAATAATAGTCCGAGGATTACACCCACGGAAGTCCAAACATCGGTTAGTAGATGGTGAGCATCGGCTCGTAAGGTAATCGAATGCAAGCGTTTTCCTGCTTTGAGCAAAATCACAGCCACTCCTCCATTAATCGCTGACGCGATGATCGACAGTAGTAAACCAAGCCCAACTTGTTCAAGGGGTTGAGGATGGAGCAGTCTGGGAATGGCGGCGATCGCAATACTAATCGCGGCAACTAAAATCAAAGCGCCTTCAAATCCACTGGAAAAATATTCGGCTTTGGAATGTCCAAAGACATGTTCTTCATCGGGGGGCTTGGCGGCGTAGGTTAACGCCCACACGGCAAAGACTGCCGCGACTAAATTTACGACTGATTCCATCGCATCGGATAGAAAGCCAATCGAATTCGTTAATAAATACGCTCCTAATTTCAAGGCGATCGTCATGATCGCGGCGGCGATCGATAAAAAAGCATAAAAACGAGCGGATTTATTTTGCATAGATGTTATGAACGTTTGATCGTGTATAACAGTCTAAACCCATTATCCATTGATGAGCCTGTCATGCCAACCGAGAAACAGCTAGAACCAAAGGAATCTGATGTGTCACCAAATACATTTGAGCAAGAGCCGTTGGATCTTGATGATTTGGACTCACCCCAAGAAAGCTCCAAAAAAAGCTTCCTAGGGCGTTGGGGATGGCGTATTGCCATGCTCTTGATCCTCTGTGCAGTTGGTGGCGGTGGTTACTATGCCTATACTCAACTAACTGCACCAGCCAATAATCAATCTACTCGTAAACGCGATCGCTTAATTTCTTTAAAACGAGTAGACTTACCGATTATTGTCACGGCAAATGGGACAATTCAACCCGAAAAATCGATTAACGTTAGTCCCAAAAGTTCTGGGCGGCTCAAGAGTTTATTGGTCAAAGAAGGCGAAACAGTAAAAACGGGGCAGATTCTCGCCTATATGGATGAATCTAATACCTTGGGGCAGATTACTCAGGCTGATGGTCAACTGGCGGCGGCACAGGCGAGTCTGGAATTATTACAGGCGGGTAATCGCGTGCAGGATATTGCTCAAGCCCAAGCAAATTTGACTAATGTCCAAGCTACGCTCGAACAGTCACAAATTGTATTTAGCCAAAATCAACAACTCTTTAAGGAAGGGGCGATCGCTTCAAGGGATTTGGATGCATCGCGAACGACGATGGAAGCGAATCTGGCTAAGGTAGCGCAAGCCAGAGCCGCCTTATCTTTGCAACAGTCAGGATCGCGCCCTCAAGAAATTGATCGCGCTGAAGCCCAAGTGGTGGCGGCGGCAGGGACTTTGCAAACTGTCCAAGCTCAATTTGAAGACACAATTATTCGCGCTCCTTTTGATGGTGTGGTTGTTCGCAAATATGCCGATCCTGGTGCTTTTGTCACCCCTACGACTTCGGGCAGTGCAGTCAGTTCGGCAACCGCTTCTTCGATTCTCGCCCTTGCCAATAACAATCAAGTGGTGGCGAATGTCGCTGAGGCAAATATTGCTCAAATAACTACGGGTCAAGAGGTGACGCTACAAGTTGATGCTTATCCCAATAAAAAGTTTACGGGGCGGGTGGTCTCGATCTCACCACAGGCGATCGTTAATCAAAATGTCACCAGTTTTGAAGTAAAGGCCGAAATCACTTCACGAGATAAGCAATTGCTGCGATCGGGCATGAATGCTAGTTTAGAGTTTAAGGCGGGAGAATTGAAAGATGTGTTAGTTGTGCCAACGGTGGGAATTGTGCGGCAACAGGGCAGTACGGGCGTTTATGTGAAGACTGACCAAAGTGAAACTCCTGTCTTTACTCCCATTGAAACAGGCGTAACCGTTGGCGATCGCACCGAAATAAAATCTGGTTTAACAGGCAATGAGAAAATCTTTGTTTCTTTTCCAGAGGGTTCACGTCCCAGATCAAATCCTAGTGGTATTCCTGGATTATCGCCATCACCACAACGTAGTCGTGGTTAAGAAGCTATAGCGCAGATAGAAAATCTGCCCTCATCCCCCAGCCCCTTCTCCCAAGCTACCTTGTACACACAAGTCTAACTGTCTACGTTTCGATTGATCTAAGCCCCCTAAATCCCCCAATTCTGGGGGACTTTGAGAGAATTTTATTTTCTTGTTCCCCCAGAATTGGGGGCTAGGGGGCGATTAATTGTTGACTTGACTAGGTTTTAGGACTTGTGTATACACGGTAGTTTTTGGGAGAGGGGCTAGGGGTGAGGGTCTTAAAACCTTCTTCGTAACATAAGTGATGAAGATCACAGTTTGTGGCTATGGCGATCGCAACTTAAATTTCTAATTTTCTTGATAATAATTGCATGAAGATTTGAATTAGAGCGAAAAAGCCATGCAGGTCAACAATCCTACTTTAAAAAAATATTTCGATGAGCAGTTGGTACTTGTAAGTTCATTTGTTGATGGCAAGTTGATTTGTGAATGGAGATCTCGTGCAGTACTGAATAACGAGAGAAATTTATCCGCAAATCAATTGCAGCCGATCGCTTAATCTTTTTGTGAAAACGCTGAGATATTCCCTTTTTAGTTAAGAAATAGCGGTGGGG
>JANMFC010000060.1:0-6077 GCA_031377675.1 Pseudanabaena sp. OTE_70b_metabat_355
CTTCGCTCAGCCAGCGTATATCGTTGGCTGAGCGAAGTCGAAGCCCTATTTTTCTCATAAATGATTTAGGACTGCACTAGCTATTTTCCCGATTGAGTATAGGTTTCCTGAATTTGAGTCATTTCGCTGACCATAATTGGCGACAAAACACGATAAATTAGGAGTTAAAATCACTGGCATATCCCATGATGATTCGAGAAACGAAGTCCTTAAAAAAGTCCTTAAATATGGAAAATCCTGAGACTGATGTTATCCGAATCGGAATTATGCATTCTCTCACTGGTCACTTAATGACTAGCGAAGGGTTGGTCAAAGAGATGGGCTTGATGGCGATCGCCGAGATTAATCAATCAGGCGGAGTCCTCGGCAAAATGATCGAGCCAGTTGTGGTCGATATTGGCTCCGATGCATCAGAGATTACTGTCCAAGCTAGAAATTTATTAGCGGACTTAGAAATTAGATATTTATTTGGTGGTGGGAGATCGGCAACTCGTAAAAGTATTATTCCCCTCCTCGAACAATATCAAGCACAACTCTGGTATCCCTACAGTTACGAAGGGCTAGAATCTTCAAAAAATATATTTTACACAGGAGCTTGCCCAAATCAGGTCGTTCAGCCAGCGATCGATTGGTTATTACAACGTGAAAGCATTCACCAAAGTGATTACCAAAGCGAACCGAAAAATAAACGTATTTACTTGATTGGCACGCAGGATATTTATTCCTATAGCGTCAACAAAATTATTCGCGCTCAACTCAAGCAGCAAAATAGTCAGCTAGTTGGTGAATCTTGCATCGCTGATGACAACGCTAACTATCAAGAGGCGATCACCAAAATTAAAGATATTACACCTGATGCGGTAATCAGCACCTTATCGCCAGAGCAGTCGCTCGAATTCATCCAGCAATATGCGATCGCAGGGCTTAAGGCGCGAGATATTCCTATGCTGTCAATGCGACTATCCGATCTGGAATTACAACAAATCACTCAAAAAATTGATCCACTTTCGCTCTCAGGGCATTTAGCTTCGGCTAATTATTTTCAGAGTCTGGATACATCCCATAATCAAGATTTTTTGCGGAAGGCGACAGCTTGGTTTAGATCTGAATATGAGCAAATTCCCATCGTGAATGCGGTTATGCAAGCCGCTTATACGCAGATGTTTTTATGGAAAAAGGCGATCGAGACTGCAAACTCTTTTGATCCCCTGACGGTTCGCGAATCCATCTGTGATCAACAAAGTAATCAACAAAATAATCAAAGCTTTTTATCGCCTGCGGGTAAAATTGTCATTGATAAAAATCATCATGTTTGGACAGCTTGTCGAATTGCGGAAGTAGATCCCACGGGCAAGTTTGAAATTTTATATACCATTGATCCGATTAAGCCAAGTCCTTGGCTAGGAATCGAGAACTTAAATTCAGGTGAAGCTGATGTATTGATGGAGTTATTGGCGGAAACAACTCACTCACTTCAGCAACGCTGGCAATTGGAAAAAGATGCTCGCGAGCTAGAATTGATAACCGAAAAATTAATGGGTAAATCCAAAGGGCAAGGACGGAACCAACTTGCCCCTGAAATTGTTCGTGGAGTTATGTCTAAAATGTTTCAGGCAAACCAGAAATTAGTCAAAGCTCAGTCCGATTTGTTAATTGTGGAATCCGCATTACGCGAGGCAAATGATTCGCTAGAGCAGCGTATTGAACATCGTACAATTCAGTTACAAAAAACAATCAAACGTTTACAGAATGAAGCTGCGGAACGTCAACAAACAGAAATATTGCTGCGAGAGAGTCAGCAGAGATTTTCGGCGATCGCCGATAATGTGCCAGGGGTAGTTTATCGTGCTGTTTTACATCCCAATGGGGATGTGTCCATGCCATACATTAGCCCCCGTATTCAAGATATTTTTGGGGTGTCAGTGGAGGACTTTTCTGAGCATTTTGAGTGGGTTTTCGACATGGCTCATCCCGAAGATCGCACAGAATTAAATGAAATTGTGTGCCAATCGATTGAATCTATGAGCTTTTTTGAACATGAATATCGCGTCTCTAGTTTGTTTGAGAAGGTGAGATGGGTGCGGATTATTTCTCAACCACAGCGACAAAATAATGGTGATACCGTTTGGGATGGAGTAATCATTGATATCACACATCAAAAACAGATTGAAGAGTCTCTCAAAGTTGAGCAGGAGAAATCAGAAAATCTGTTATTAAACATTTTGCCAAAGGCGATCGTCCATCAATTAAAAATTGGCAACAATACGATCGCTTCCCGATCAGAGAATGTCACAATTTTATTTGCGGATATTGTCGATTTTACTGAGCTTTCTAGCAAGGTTTCGCCCAATCAATTAGTGAGTATGCTCAATGAAATTTTTTCCTGCTTTGACGTTCTTGTCGATCAATTTGGGCTAGAGAAAATTAAGACCATTGGGGACTCATATATGGTGGTGGGTGGGTTGCCCACACCACGCGATGATCATGCGGAAGCGATCGCGGAAATGGCTCTGGCGATGCAAAGAGAAATTACCGCATTTAAACGTGATGATGGCAAGTCTTTTCGATTACGGATTGGCATCAATACAGGTCCAGTAGTGGCGGGAGTAATTGGTATCCGCAAATTTATCTATGATCTTTGGGGAGACGCGGTCAATATCGCCAGTCGAATGGAATCTCATGGCATCGCTGGCGGCATTCAAGTAACAAGTGCAACCTATGCACTATTGCAAGATCAGTATTCTTTTTGGCATCGCGGCAAAATATACATTAAGGGAAGAGGTGAATTGGATACTTATATGTTGTTGGAGAATTTGGACAAAAAGGCTCAATTGGAATTATCCCAAATATTAGAATCACCAGAAGCATTGGCAGTATCGCACAATGACTCCGAACATGACTTTGTTTTGATAGAATAATATGAAACCCAACGCATATAAAAACGCATATAAAATAGATGCAAAGAATCAGAAAATTCGATTTGCAGTTGAGAAAACTAGTTTAGGATGGGTAATAGTCGCTGCGAGTGAGATAGGCATTTGCGCGATCGCCTTAGGTGACAATCCAGATGAATTAGTGAGCGAAATTCATAAGTGGTTTCCCCAAGCCGAATTTTGCGCGGACGATCTGACATTTCAGCTCTGGGTTGCCGATGTCGTCTCCATGATCGTCAGCCCCCAGCACAGCTTGAATTTGCCCCTTGATATTCAGGGTACTGCTTTTCAAAAACAGGTGTGGCAAGTATTACGCACTATTCCTGTGGGAAGCACCTTAAGCTATCAACAAGTTGCCACCCAAATTGGTAAACCCAAAGCGGTTCGAGCCGTTGCTTCAGCCTGTGCAGCCAATAAACTCGCGATCGCGATTCCCTGTCATCGAGTGGTGGGTAGTAATGGCTCTCTCACTGGCTATCGATGGGGAGTGGAACGCAAAAAAACTCTTTTAGAACTAGAAAAATGAAAGGCACACCCGCAGGGTGCGCCTCTTAGGACTTACGCAAAACAACCAAACGTAGAGGCAATTCATGAATTGCCCCTACGTCAGAATCTTCACCTAAATAGGTAGCAACACTTCAAATTCAGTCCCGATGGTGACATCACCCTTATTATTTAAATACGGCGATCGCAATACAATTTTGCCATGATGTTGCTGCGTTACAATTTGATGGCAAATCGCTAAACCAAGCCCAGTTCCCTTGCCTTGTCCCTTCGTAGTGAAGAAATTATCAAAAATCCGATCTTGAATTTCTTTGGGAATTCCTAAACCATTGTCCGCAACTTTGATGGATACCCACTTGCGCTGATCGATTTCGGCGATCGATGAGGTAATCACCACCAGAGGCTGCCAAGAGATCTCAGAAATAGTTTGGACTTGCCCTGTCCCCGTATTCACACCCTCTTTAACAAAAGTCTGTTCGCGTTCTTGAAGTAAATCAGGACGCGCCTTTAAATCCATGAGTGCATCGAGGGAGTTACTAATCAAGTTCATAAATACTTGGATTAAGCGATCGTTGTAGCCATTAATCTTAGGCAACTCGATATGGTTCTTCACCACCTGAACGCTTCTAACCCTACCACTGAGAATGGTTAAGCTACTCTCAACACATTCCCATAAGTCCATTGGCTCTGGCGTTGCTTGATCTTCCATGTGAGAGAGACTCTGCAACGTATCCACTAAACGGCGCAGATGACGCGATCCTGACTGGATACTTTTTACAACTTGGGGTAAATCTGATCGCACAAAATCCCAATCGATATCCTCAAGGGTTTGACTAATCACGGGGGCGGTAGTTCCATATTCTTTTTCATAGGCTCTAAGAACCTTCATTACCCCTTCGATGTAAGTCATCAAGCATTCGGTATTCCCGTAGATTGCCGATACAGGGTTGCGAATATCGTGGGATACCTCAGCCACAATTTGTCCCAAACTAGCCATTTTTTCAGTTTGGAACATCGTGGTCTGAGTTTGATCGCGCAACAGCTTTGTCGCTAGCTCATGAATATAGGACTGAGATTGAAGTAGGTCATGAACATCAAGAACTTTATGAATATCCCCTTCAAGATGAACGATCACAGGTTCATAAATTTCATCATTTGGGCGGTCTAACGCTGTCTGTGAAGCTGTCACAATCGGCATTTTTCCATCTAACATGAGGATATTTGTTTGAAACTGTTCGTATAAAACTTTTAAAGGTCTTTTCGTAAATAGTTCGATTCCATAGGGACGACTCAAACATTCCAAGAACCTACGCCGCGACAACATCCCTATATAATTATCTGCTTCGTAAAGAACTAGTGCAGGTAAAAGAGGATTTTCTTTAAACATTTGTCTAGCGATCTCCCCTGTCTGCGCTAGATCAATTTTGATGTCATAAAGATTCAGTTCTGAAATAGTTGCGTCCAGAGCAATCTGTTTACCTTGGTGTTGGGTTGAAGTTTCACTCTCACTAGATTCCATCTTCGGCTCATTTGCCATGATCATTAAAGGAATCATCGCCATTTTACGCGCTAGCTCTTCGGTGGCAGTTTGACGGATATTTTTGCCCTTAGCCGCACCGCGATCTACCTGAGTTTGTTGGCGTTTCAAGATATTAATCGCCGAAGTCAATGACTCAGTGTCAACTTCTAATTCCAAAGCTTGGGCTGCTATATCAAAAGCCGCATTAAGATTATCTGTAGAAACTTTTGGCAATAAGTCGATCGCCCCACGGCGAGTAGCCCAACGTTTTTCAACTTCTTTGATTTGGACTTGACGCGGGTTAACCAATAAAACTTTTGACTGTGGCGCTTTTTCTGCACACCATTTACAAAGTTCTGTCGCCAATAAAGATGTTCCCCCGCCGTATCTAATCCCAATATCCGAAATAATTAGTTCTGGCAAAGGTTGTTTCGACTGATATTTTTGATCAAGCATTTTCAATAAATCTTCAGTCTCAGGTGAAGCCCAGACTTCAAGCTCATGAGAAGACAAAACGCTATGCCACATCAGAGATTGCTCTTCTGATAGCTGGGCTAGCAACACAGATTTAGCCATAGCAACCCCCGAACATAAAAATAGTATTTAGTGAGACAATATCGGATGACCATCTGCGATCGCAACCAAAAATAGTTAACCAAAACTTAACCAAAACTTAATTTAGCTAGCGCTCGTCCTTTGTTTGCTGAGATTAAAGGTAAGGACAATTCATGAATTACCCTTACCTTTATGGGAAAGCGCTATAAAATAGAAAAAACGCGAGGATTTTCTGATGACCCGAATCTGTATTCTTGGTGGCGGCTTTGGTGGTTTGTATACAGCCCTTAGTCTCACTCGTTTGCCTTGGGCGGTCAGCCCTGAAATCATTCTCATTGATAAAAGCGATCGCTTCTTATTTACACCATTTCTATATGAACTAGTGACAGGTGAAATGCAAGAATGGGAAATTGCGCCCACATTTGCAGAATTATTAGTCGATACGGGAATTCAATTTGTGCAAGGACTAGTCACTAATATTGATTTTGTCACTAAACAAGTGGAAGTTAATATTGGTCAACGCAGCACGATCACTTATGATCGCCTAGTCTTAGCGATCGGTGGGG
>JANMFC010000095.1:0-4781 GCA_031377675.1 Pseudanabaena sp. OTE_70b_metabat_355
TACTTTTTAACCAGCGTGGTGATCGCCATATAAGGCTTTGCAATCAAGCGAGGTTTACAGGATTGTTTCCCCGCCGAAGGCGGGAAAATAATTCCATATTTCACTAGACTATGAAACTCCATATACCTAAATAAATGTTGCAATTTTTTAGTACAAATATCTAAATTCAAGTGCTGGTAATACAATCACTTAAATTTCGGCATACAATAAATATCTCAAACATGGAGTCTTAGTGTCATAATAAGTCAGAAGTATTAGACGAACCTCGAACTGACATGGCTCCGAAAAATTCCTCCGCAACGGCGATCGCTAAAAATGCTGGCGCTCAAGAGACAAAATCTAGCATCAGCCCTGAGAAAAAAAAGGCGCTTGATGCGATCATGCAAAAGATCGAGAAGGATCATGGCAAGGGCGCGATCATGCGTCTGGGTGATGCTACAAATATGCGGGTCGAGACAGTCCCCAGTGGCGCGTTACCCCTTGATCTTGCCCTCGGTGGAGGCTTGCCAAAGGGACGGGTAATTGAAGTCTATGGACCAGAAAGCTCTGGTAAAACCACTCTAGTCCTTCATGCGATCGCCGAAGTCCAAAAACGTGGTGGCATCGCCGCCTTTGTTGATGCGGAACACGCCCTTGATCCCACCTATGCGGCAAGTGTGGGCGTTGATATCAATAACTTGCTAATTTCCCAGCCCGACTCAGGGGAAATGGCTCTAGAAATTGTCGATAATCTAGTGCGATCGATGGCAGTAGACATCATTGCGATCGACTCCGTAGCCGCCCTTGTCCCTCGTGCCGAAATCGAAGGCGAAATGGGTGCATCCCATGTCGGTCTACAAGCGCGGTTGATGAGTCAAGCTCTCCGTAAAATCACCGCCAATGTCGGGCGATCGAACTGCATTGTGATTTTCTTAAATCAGTTGCGTCAAAAAATCGGCGTGACCTATGGCAGCCCTGAAGTGACTACGGGTGGCACGGCTCTCAAATTTTATGCGTCGGTGCGTCTAGATATTCGCCGCATCCAAACCCTCAAAAAAGGCACGGAAGAATATGGGATTAGAGCCAAAGTCAAGGTAGCAAAAAACAAGGTCGCGCCACCATTTCGGATCGCTGAATTTGATATTATTTTTGGCAAAGGGATTTCGACAGTTGGTTGTCTGGTCGATCTTGCTGAAGAAATGAGCATCATTGTTCGTAAGGGTGCATGGTATAGCTACCAAGGCGACAACATCGGTCAGGGTCGAGACAACACGATCAAGTATATGGAAGACAAGCCAGAATTTGCTCAGGATATCGAAAAACAGATCCGCGATAAGCTTGCTGAGGGTGTAGCGGTTTCGGCGACTAAGGTCGTACCTGAAGAGATCGAGCCTGAAGATGATGAGCTATCACCTGAAGATTTTTAAAGGTGAGAATCACAGATTAAACCGATTATGGGATGACGCGGATTATTAATCTGTGTCATCCTTTATCCTTGTAATTCGTGATTATATATTTGCCATTACCTGACTCATTGACAATGAAATGTTGGGGAAAATATCAGAGACAATGCGATCGCTATTTCTATAAACCTTCTCAACATAAACTCCATTTACCAAAGTTAATACCAAAAAATCCCCTAATAAGAAGTCAACAATCCAATATTCGGGAATTCCAAATTCTGCATATTCCTTACGCTTTTCGACAGTATCCACTGTGCGGCAGGTGGGGCTAACGATTTCAATCACCAGCAAACATGGCTCATACAAGATATCTGGCTGATTGCCTAGTTTTTTTGATTGATTGCGAGTCATCACCAAAATATCAGGACGGCGAGTTCGTTTTCCTGTAAATAGTTCGGCGCTATTCGCACGAACACAGTAAGAAAGAGCGGATTGGTTAATTTCTAATTGCAAGTGAAATGCAAAGAACATCATCAAAACATTATGTAAAGCCGTTGCTGGACTCACCTCAACTAATTCTCCATCATTAAATTCGTAGCGCCTGTCAGTGCCATCTTCATAGATGAGATATTCCTCAAATGTCATTTTTCGGGTTGTGGTGACGGTCATCGATTTCCATCCTTATAAAACTAAAACCCCTAGATGCAAACTCGATCTTAGTATAACTTTTTATCTATGAATCTTTTAATCACAGAAAAATCAGAATTACGGATTAGAAGAATGACAACGGTTTGCCAATCGCTAAAGCTATTAGTAAAGGAACATTTCGCGAATTAGCCATTTATTATCTTTTCGGACTAAATCATATTCAACAGAATAGTTAGAATCTTCCTTAGAGGCACTGCGATCCAATTCGCCATTGTAAAAATAATTGCGCGATTCGGAAATTTTCGCCACAGCGATCGCTGTTGGAGTAGTAATGGTTACTACGATTGGGGCGATCGCCAGATGGCGCTGTTTGCTTTATTACTTGTACAATTTTGGAAGAAAAAAGATCTGAAAACTTTGCAAAGCAACGTTTTCAGATCTTTTCTTGATTTGGGTTTAAGCGCAAAGCGCTGTAAGGTCGCTTTTAAGGAATCAAGGGAATTGTCGCACTGCGAGTAAATTCCTCATAAGCCGACTCTAAATTAGTAGAATATAACCCTTGAAATTTGTAGTCTTTGTAAGCATCAGGAACTTCGGCAAACTTCTTCATGACTTGCTCCTTTGATAGAACCTGACTCTTCCATTCCAAAGCAGTCCGCTCTAGCCAATTGAAATAAGCTTGCTGAGATTGCAAGCCCGTCACATCGGTCACATCTCCATGCCCAGGGATCACCTTAGCATCAGGATAAGTCGCAATCAGACGATATAAACTACCCTGCCATTGACGAATATTGCCATCACCCGTGTAGGGAATTCGCTTATTGAAAACCATATCACCTGTAAATAGAACCTTCGCATCAGTTACAAATGCGACCAGATCAGTACCCGATGAATGTCCATCAACACGTTCAATTCGCACTTGCCGATCGCCTAACCAAATATCAGTTTGACTATTGATAACTATATTTGGAGGTAGAATCCCAGCCGTATTATTTTGACCACGTTGGATATATTCACGAATCACACCGCGTCCCATAATCGGCACATCACGCTTGATAAATGCAGCATTACCGCCTGTATGATCAAAGTGATAATGAGTATTCAAGACATATTTAATCGGTTTATCGGTCAGTGATTTCACCGTAGAGATCATCAATTCGGCAAGCGCGGGTGATTGGAAAGGATCAATTACCAACACGCCATCACTACCAATCACGATGCCACCATTGCAAATTGCTAGCAGAGGACTAGCAGGGGGAAAATCGGTGCTAGCAACTAAAGCATAAACTCCTTTAGCAACTTCTTGTAGTTGCAAACCTGCTTCTTTGAGGCTAATTGGTTTAACATTTGGGTCTACAGGGGCAGCAGGAATCTGCTTGGAGGGTTTTACCTGAGTTTGAATGTCTACCTGAGCTGGAGACTGATTTTGTGACTGAGCAGGACTCCAGCTAGAGCCAAACATCAAAGCACTCAAAGCGGCGATCGCTGCCAATAGGAAGGCTAGAAGATACTTAATTCTTAGCTTTTTCAGCATCGTAATTCCTCAGAGCTTAATTTAAAAGTTCTTATATTTCTCATCCAGTTTAAACTATCACCATCGCTATGAAAACCGAAAAAAGCAAGGGAGCGCTTTGCGCTCCCTTGCTTTTTTCGGTTTTTGGTGAAATTTAGATAGTTCCTTTAAATAAACCTTGCGGCTTAAATAGCAATACCAAAATCATAATAATCAATCCCACACCCAACTTATACTCAGTGCCGATGCAGTATCTCTGCCATTCGCCCAGCGCCGCAGGACAAGTTGTCGCCACCTCTTGGGAAATACCGACAATCAGCGCCCCAGCGATCGCACCATAGGGATTGCCAATACCACCGAGAATCACCGCCGCAAACATGGGCAAAATCAAAAACCACCCCATATTTGGGCGCAAATTCGTAATTAAGCCATACATACTGCCCCCAAAAGCAGTCATGCCGCCCGCAATTACCCATGTCCATAAAATCACCGCATTGACATTAATCCCCGCTACCTTCGCCAGTTCAGGATTATCGGCGACCGCTCGCATCGCCTTACCGATTTTAGTATTTTGCAATAAATAATAGAGTCCCGCAATTACAGCGATCGCCGCGACAATGACGACCATTTTGTTGCGAGTGATTGCCAAGCCGAAAACATCGATCGCGGGGAAAGTCGGTAAATTATATTTCTGTGGCTTTGCGCCCCAAATCAGGACGATCGCATTCCGAATCACCAAAGCCAAACCAATGGAAACAATCATCATGGTTGTGGATGTCGCTTTTTTGGCGCGTAATGGTTGCCAGAGGATTTTTTCGCATATCAAGACTAGGGCGACTGAGAAGGCACTACCCAAAGCGATCGACAACCAAATATCGAGCTTAAGCGTAGTATTGGCTAGAAATGCAAGATATGCGCCGAGGGTAAGAATGTCGCCGTGGGCGAAGTTGGCGAGGCGGAGGATACCATAAGTAAGGGTCAAACCGACTGCGGCAAGGGCAATAATACTGCCGACAGCGATACCATCAATGGTTGATTGCAGGACTTCCAGCATTAAGAGAATTAGATAAAACTTTATAGCTACTTTTGTGAATATAATGGCGGCGCTAAGCGCCGCCATTCTATTCTTGGTTTTTTTGAAAGCGCAAAGAGCCGTATTTAGAATGCGGATGGAGAGACTCGAACTCTCACATCAAAGATACTAGAACCTAAATCTAGCGCGTCTACCAATTCCGCCA
>JANMFC010000009.1:0-2698 GCA_031377675.1 Pseudanabaena sp. OTE_70b_metabat_355
GATTCGCCCGCGAAGCGGGCGAATCAGCTTCTTTTGGGACTGGTTTTTATTACGCCTATCTATTTATCAGCGAAGATGCAGGTGGAAAGAAAGATTATGGAGATCGCACTACACCCAAGTCATAGATTCCAACTTTATCTTGAGGAATATCGATGGAGAAGATTATTGGTGGATCGGCATACATTCGTAGTTCATAGCGTCCAGTCTTAACACCTGTCAGAGCAAATTTTCCTGCTCTATTGGTAAATAGCTGGAGAGGAGTCCAAGTTGGATCAGATACAGAAATTAATTCACCTGTTAGTAAAGACAAAGGTTCATCTTTGGCATTGCGTAATGTACCGCGCAAAAATATCGTTGCATCTGTACCGATTCTGATGACTGTGCCACTTTTATAGGCTGGCAAAACATTATAGTTATTCGCTCCCAAATCGTAGCCCACAGGTAAACTCGGTGCATCGATTCGCAACTTAGAAACCTGATAAGGCGATAGATTTGGTAATACCGCCGCGCCTGCCCAATCAATTTGGGCAGCATTACCACCGATCGCACTGGGATTAATCCCAATTACCCGACCTTGTAAGGTTGGATGCGGTACTGCTAAAACAAAGCTGCCATTGACGGGACGCGAGATCCCGAAGTAGCCATCGGCAAATACCAGTGATGTACCGAAGTCGATGCGAGTCGTATTTGTAACCTGACCAGTACGGCTAAATAGTGCATCTTGAGAAAGTTCTAAATTTCCACGATAGCCGTTATAGGAAAGTCTGCCTGTAAAATCATCGGCAGTTGGAGAAAGTGCTGTTGCTAAAGAAATATTAATTCCTTCTAGGGAATTTGGCGAACTCGCACTCCAATTTGTCCGCAAAGTTTGACTATTTTTACTGCTCAGTTCCGCCGAACTTTGAATAACTTGGCGCTGTTGTGGCAACACCCAGACTAAACTAATTAATGCTCTCTGTTCCTTCGGATTAACTCCATCTCCTGAATCACTGAGATTAATCGTCATCCCTAATCCATTATTAAAGGATTTCCCTAAATTCAATCCTACTTGATAAGAGTTAGGGCGATCGCGCCCAAATTGATAGCGAAAAGTTAAGCCTCCCGATATATCCCAAAATAGTTTTTGTTGATAATAGGCAGTCAAATCTAATATGGAAGGATTAAGAGGGAAATTATTAACGCCACTAGAAGCAGTTACGAAATTTACTCCTTTATGTTCCACCGTAAAGCCAAAAGTTTGTTCTAAAGGATTGCTAGCCCCTGTTTTGAGAAAGTCATAGCGTAATCTCGCCGCAATTCCTGTCCCCACTTGATTGGCATTACTTAGAGCCATATCCCATGCAAAATTCCCCAAGGTGGTCGCCAAAACCCCTTCAAACCCAACTAATTGTTGATGACGATCAGCCTGTAGATACCCCCCCAAGGTCAAAACATTACTAATTCCTAAACGATGAGAAGCTATGAGCGTCGGCGATGACCAGTCATAGTTTCGATTTTGATTTGTAACAAGGCTAGGAAAACCCAAGCTATAGGCAAATTGTTGGACATTTGGCGCAAGTAAGTTAGCGGCGATCGCATTGGCAAAATCCAAGCGTTGGATGCGTCCGACATCATCGGTAATCACCAGTTGCACATCGTTAATACCTGAACCAAGTGACAGATTGCGAATATCTTGCTGACCTGCGGGCAATCGCAAGGTTTGTACTAATCGTCCATTACTAAATACTTCAACTCTAGAGGGATTTTCTAAAAAGAATTCGTACTGACTGATCGGACGGGTGATCAGATAGGGTTGCAAACTATAATTACGGGCAACCGTTACGCCTATGAGTGGGCTGCTAGTTTGATAACCTACTACTGGAACTGCCAAATCTCCTGCTACATAACGTACAGCATTGCTTAAGTCATCACGAACAATCCGAAAATCACCGCGTGTCCACTCTGATGCTGACCTTTCGATAAAAGAGAAGTTTCCTTCCAAAACCCAATTATTTAGATTAATCGCCGTATCAAAGTTTAAATTGAGAGGTCGTCGAAATGGCTCAGAACTAGCGATATTTGACGATACAAATTGTTCACTACCGCTAATGGTCAAATATCCACTAAATTGGCTCGGTAAAATTGCATTAGCTAGTTCGAAATCTTGCGATTGCGAAGTATAGATATTAATTTTGCGCTGAGCCGCAGGTATTTGAATAAACAATTCCAGTCGCCGCTCATCAAAAATCGCTTCTAATCCATTTTGGCGCAGTGCCTCAATAGAAATATTTTTTTCGCTATCAACAGCAGCTTGAATTTTTTCAAGGATTTCAGGTCGAATAATTTCTGCAAGACTTAACAAGAGCGGTGCAGACTGAATTTTAAGCCCTGATGTGCTACTAGGGATAAAAAGAACAAAAATCTGTCCTTTAGATTGATTATCGATAGACCAAGGCACAATTAGACGTTGTACTCCTTGAGTTGTCCGCGATCGCTTAAATACCTGTTCAAACAAAGCATCTTCGGGCGGATCGGTTTCAAGATTGGGTTTTGCTTGGGCTAAAGCACTGCTTGGAATAACTATAGGGCATCTCTAAAAAAGGCTAAGAGAGGCAAACACGAAAAACAAAAGCAATTAATTACCCAAAAAACAAGGCGTAATCACGATTATTACCTGATATTGGATGTACTATCTTCTTGATTTCGACAATTTATTTTT
>JANMFC010000013.1:0-20260 GCA_031377675.1 Pseudanabaena sp. OTE_70b_metabat_355
CGCGGCGCGAAGCGCCGCGACTATATAAGCTAGCCTTCGCTTTCCTTACCAAAACCTGGATAAGCTTCCATGCCATGCTCAGAAATATCGAGTCCTTTAAACTCTTCTTCCTCAGACACACGAATACCACCCGTAATCAGAGAAATTACATACCAAGCGATGAAGCTAAATACCACGGTGAAACCACCAACAGCAGCCAAGCCGACAAACTGATACCACAGTTGTTCAGCGCCACCACCAAAAAACAGTCCCATTTTGGGAGCAGGAGCCGCACCAAATTGACCAGCCTTACTGAATAGACCGAGTGCTAGAGTACCCCAAGCGCCACAAACAAGGTGAACTGAGGTTGCACCAACAGGATCGTCAATGCGGAGTGAATCGAAGAATCCAACTGAGAACACAACAATCACACCAGCAACAGCACCAATAAGGGCGGCACTAGGCATATCGATAAAGGCGCAAGATGCAGTTACACCAACCAAACCAGCCAAAATACCGTTAACAATCATCGAAAGGTCAGGCTTGCCTAAGTAGAGCCAAGCAACAATGGTGGCCGCAATACCACCCGCAGAAGCCCCCATATTTGTTGTTAAGGCAATATGAGCAATCAACTTACCGTTCGCATCCATAGTCGATCCAGGATTAAATCCAAACCAACCCAACCACAGGATTAAACAACCCAATGTGGCAAGTCCCATATTGTGACCAGGAATTGCTCTTACTCGACCGTCTTCGGTATATCTGCCTAAACGTGGACCGAGAACCGCCGCGCCAACTAATGCGCCCCAGCCACCAACGGTGTGAACAGCAGTTGATCCTGCAAAGTCATAAAAGCCCATATCAGCTACCCAGCCGCCACCCCAGATCCAGTGACCCGTGATTGCATAGGAAATACCAACAAGCAGAAAGCTAAAAATCAAAAAGGCAACAAATTTAATTCTTTCGGCAACTGCGCCCGAAACGATAGTTGCCGCCGTCCCAGCAAACATCAGTTGAAACAAGAATTTTGCTTCTAGGGGAATGCTTGTCCAGTTAAGCGCTGAAAAATCGCCTTTATAAGCATCGCCGATCGCAGGGCTATTATCCGCGCCTGAAATAAAGAAGCCCTTGAGACCGATGAAATTATTGCCATCATCATTGCCAAACATCAGTCCAAATCCGATCGCCCAATAAGCAATGGTGGCGATCGCAAATACAACTAAGTTTTTAGTGAGAATGTTAACGGCATTTTTGCGACGGCAGAAACCAGACTCGACTAGTGCAAATCCAGCGTTCATGAAAAACACCAGAAAAGATGCAATCACAACCCAAAGAGTATCTAAGGTTGCATCCAGAGCCGTGACACTATTTTTAACATCATCAATAGTAGGCGGTGCAGGTGGTGTAGTCGGAGCAGCAGATTGAGCGATCGCTGCATAGACCCAAAAAACCGCAATTAGGGCAGCTAAAGGCACACAAGCAGTCCAGTTAACTGAACCCTTGAGCCTCTTTTTCTGATTTGACTTATAGACCAACAATTTAGAATTCTCCTCAACGAGTCAAGATGCCAATGCAAATGCAAAGATTAATTACTCTACATAAAAACAGATCTCACGCTGTAGGTTTGTCTGAATTGGTACATACTCCCTTCCCAGTCAAGAAATAGCGGTGTGTGGCTTCGCCGCGCACCGCTATTTCTTGACTTTATTAAACCGAGATACTTAGTACATCTGGTCAGTAAAAAAACAAATAAATTTAGTGGTAATGGTTTCAATCTGACATAAGTTGTTATTATTCTTAATATAAATAAATGTTTTCTTTCTGGTTTTAATAATGCAAGTAATGAATGCTGGTTGGACGGAAGTTGAGGAAGAGATAGCTCACAGAGCTTTTAAAATCGCCTATAAACGAGAAACTGAAGCACTTATCGACTCAGTGCGATACAAAGCGAGCTGTTTGACTGAAACCGAAGATATGTGGCGCTTACATGATTTTTTGAGCGTCAAACGCCATGAAGTCGATGGTCGATATGATTACAATCTACCGATGTTAGTTTTTGTATTTGCGGGGTTGATTAAAGATGGATGGATTTCGCTCAGCGAACTTGAAGGGCTAAACGGTGACAAAATCGCCAAAATAGTTGCTCTAACATATATGTAGCGACTATGTAGCGACCGACTATTGAGGACTGTAGGCGAGAAGCGTCTACAAGTAACGCTCGGTCACACTTCTAGACCCTTCTCTGGGTTTGTTTTTAACTCAAATCACTCTAAATCTGGTTTAATTTATTAAGATGTATTGGTTGATACAAAATCAAAAAATTAAAGTTTTTCTTAATATCTACCCTTAGAGGTTTTGAAACTGCAAACATAGTATGAGTATATATACTTACTAGACTTCGGTAAACATAAGTTCGATAAATTGCTGTATTTTATGTGTGCCAATCATTTATCATCACAATAGTGATGATTTAATTTACACATAAAATTAACCTATTTATTAAGTCCCTAACAATAATCCTATGACATACACCATTTCATCAGCCAGAAACATTTTCCCGAATACATTAGCAGCCGACGTTGTACCAGCTACTACTGCAAGGTTTAACCAACTTAGCCCCGAAGACCAACTAGCTTGGATTTGGTTCACTTACCTTGAAATGGGGAAAACTGTGACGATCGCTGCTCCTGGCGCGGCTAGTATGCAGTTGGCTGAGTTGACACTGAATGAAATGAAAAAAATGAGTTTTAAAGAACAAACTCAAGTCATGTGCGACCTCGCCAATCGTGCTGACACTCCAATTTGTCGTACTTACGCCATTTGGTCTCAAAATATCAAACTAGGCTTTTGGTTTCAACTGGGCGAGTGGATGGAAAATGGGATTGTTGCGCCTATCCCTGAAGGCTATCGTCTGTCTGCTAACGCTTCCGCAGTTCTCGAGACACTAAAAGGTTTAGAGCCAGGTCAACAAATCACCATCCTGCGTAATTCAGTCGTGGATATGGGATTTGATGCGAACAAATTGGGTGGTTATACTCGTGTTGCGGAACCAGTCATGGCTCCTCAAGAGATGTCAAAACGCACACAAGTTGCGATCGAAGGTATTGACAATTCCACAGTATTGTCTTACATGGACAATCTCAATGCCAACGATTTTGATGCTATGATTGCTCTGTTTCTACCTGATGGCGCTCTACAGCCTCCTTTTCAGAGACCAGTTGTTGGTAAAGATGCAGTTCTCCGCTTCTTTAATGAAGAATGTCAGAACCTTGTTGTTGTCCCAGAAAGAGGAGTTTCTGAGGCAGCAGACGGTGGCTACACCCAAATCAAAGTCACGGGCAAAGTGCAAACTCCTTGGTTTGGATCTGGTGTTGGTATGAATATCTCTTGGCGTTTTCTACTTGATCCTAGCAACAAGATTTTCTTTGTGGCGATCGATCTACTCGCTTCTCCTAAAGAACTATTGAACTTAGTCCGTTAAAAACCAAAAGCTAAAAGCATTGCTTTGCAATGCTTTTAGCTTTTTCACTTTTCGCAATGAATTATGAATGACCCCAATAATTTGCGATCAAATAACTCATCTACTTGTTTGCCGCCGACAGTATGTGAGGATTCATCCAAGCATATATCTGAGAGTAGATTTGAATTCGATGACTGGACTGGATTATTAATCGCTGTTGTCATAGTCGGACTCTGGCTTACTAGCTTATTAAATTTGCTTTCAGTTTCAGTTTTAAATAGTTCTTGGTTTTGGTTAATTGTTGGTATTGTCGGGCGAACATATCTACATACTGGGTTATTTATTCTTGCCCACGATGCGATGCATGGAAATCTAATTCCTCATCAGAGAAGTTTAAATAGTACAATCGGTCGTCTTGCTGTCGGAATTTATGGTTTGTTGCCTTACGATCGCTGTGCAATCAATCACGCTAATCATCACCGTTATCCTTCACAAACTGGCGATCCCGATTTTCATGGCAGTCTTTCCCATCCAATATTCTGGTACTGCAAATTTCTGAGCGAATACTTTTCATGGCGATCGCTAATTACTTTCTTAATTAGCGTAATTATATTGTTTGGGGGATTGATACTGATATTTAAGGTTGAGTTAATCAACTTGGTTCTTTTTTGGCTAGTTCCACTTGTACTTAGCTCCTTGCAGTTATTTTTCTTTGGTACATATCTTCCGCATCAGCAAATTTCCCCAAACCCAAATTTCTCACCTCGCAGCGATGCAGATTTCTACTCTAACTTATGGGCTTTTTTGAGCTGCTATAACTTTGGTCATTATCATTGGGAACATCACGAATATCCCCAAACGCCTTGGTACAGATTACATAAAGTTCATTAATCATAGAGACTAATATTTTCTTTGTTAGCATATTCTTTGTATTCACGATGATTAGCCATTAGCTCATCTAGCATTGTCTGCACTAAACGCCAGTCCGCAAATCCATGTTTGGTTTCCGCGATAATCTGTTGACGAAGATACTTAACTCGTTGCAAATTAGTTTGTGTCATCTTTTATCTCATTGACCCAACGGTTTTAAACTTAACCTGTTAACAATGTAAATTTTAGTATCGTAGAAAACAAAACCATAAATAACTCGAAATATTACAGATAAGCTGATTCGCACGCTTCGCGTGCGAATCAGCTTAAAGATATGTATATACTCACTGGTAAAACCTTAAGCAATAAAAAAGTCTACGCAAGGCGTAGACTTTTTTATTGCTTAAGGTAAAAGCAAGGCACAGGTATCTCAAATATGTAGCGGCGGATAGCTGCGCCTCACAACCTGCTTGAAGTCATGGGGGAGCATGAACTTACAAGCATTTCTGAGAATATGCAGGGCTTATGCAAGCCTGAAAATATATTATATAAACGCTATATAAACGAGTTACATAATGCTGCTGCATACTCACTCCACGCAAGAAAATTAATTTTGCCAGTGACTCAAAAGGAGCATAAACGGAAATCAGAGTTTTCTTACGCTAGAGAAATATTATTGTTTTGATAAAATTTGCAAAAATTATCTTATCTATTCCCCTGCAAGAATTTTATCACAAGGGGAAAGAATTTGGGGCTTTATTTTGAACATCGGTATAGAGTCACTATGCGTTCAAGGTTTTTGCTAGATGGATCGCGTAGTAAAAAAGGTAGATGACCAACGGGTGGTGATTTGAAATTTGGCTGACGACCTTCAATATATTCCCATCGAGAAGTTTGGCGATCGTAGGTAGTAGCGATCGCCGCCTCTCCCGTCCCACTGATCCAACCCATACTTTCATAGGTTTTACGAATATCTCTAGCAGAGTCTTCATAGATCTTTTTTTGAGCGGTTAAGCCTTGACTACCCTTGCTGGCTCGTATCCAAAGTTGATCGATTAACGCTAGATCAGCACAATTGATCCGATTAAACTCATCAGGATGCCATGTACCGTCATTAGTCGATTGGCGACCTGCGGCTTTTAACAGCAATAAATAGGTTTCATAATCAGCAGCTTTCCAGTCTTTATCTTTGAGATAGTTAATTAGTGGGTCATAAATTGCTTTGTATTCTTGCGGAGAATTTTCCAAAGGAATACTTTTGGCAACATTACTGGGATTAGGATTAGGAATAGCTCTATTGATAGAGGATTGAGAACTTTCGCTCACAGAATTTCTAGTTGTATTGAATAGATAGATCCCGATCGCTAGGATGAATAAAGCGATCGCGGATGGAAATAATAGACTCCTAAGCTCAAATTTCTTCGTAATCCGATCATCGAGAATTCTTGGTGAGCTTGTACTTAACTTTGGCAGTCTGGCAATATCTTTGAGGACTGCATCAACGGTCTGATAGCGATCGCTAGGATTGCAGCGCGTCATCCGATCTAGCACTATGGCAAATTCTCGACCGACCTTGGCATAGTTGCGCCAATTAATTTCATTGTCCCGATCTCTCGGAAATTGACTCGGGTGCTTACCCGTTAGCGCTTGCAGAGCCAACATTCCCAAAGAATAGACATCACTACAAGCGACAGACTGACCGCGCTCTTGTTCGTAGGACATATAGCCAGGAGTACCAATTGGTAAAGTCACTTTTGCTTTGTTGTGGGCGCTAGCGACATCGATCTGGACTTGCTTGACCGTGCCGAAGTCAATCAACACTAATTTGCCATCACTATGGCGGCGAATTAAATTACTGGGTTTGATATCGCGATGAATCACATTATATTTATGGACAAAACGCAGAATCTCTAAAACTTCCTTAACAATTTGTGCGACTCTAGACTCCGCCATTTGGCTCCCTGGGGACATTTCGGTGCTGAGTGGATGTCCTGCGATAAATTCTTGAACTAAATAGAATTCTTTGTTTTCTTGAAAATATGCATAAAGCTGTGGAATCAGATCATGCTTTCCTAATTCTTGTAATGTTTCGGCTTCGGCTTTAAATAGTTCTAGTGCTTTTTGAGTAAAAATCGGATCGTCAATAGTGGGATTAAGATGTTTAACCACACATTGAGGATTTTTGGGCAAGCGCGTATCTTCAGCAAGGTATGTTTGGGAAAATCCACCTTCTGCTAATTCTTTAACAATGCGATATCGGCGATCGAGTAACTTGCCTAACATGATCTTCTCCCAAGCCTTATTTTACCGTAAGGGCAATTCATGAATTGCCCTTACATTTGGTGATGATTTAATCAATATATTTTGCGTCAAGGGGTGGGCGCTGATCCTTGATTGGCTTATCGCTGGTGGGCTTAGTATTAGCTGATTTCATCTTAACGCGATCGCCATAAGGCACTGTATCAGGATCTTCATCTAATTCCTCATCTTCATCATCGTCCCAATCTTCTTCCCAATCATCTACTTCATCTTCAGCCTCATCAACAGATCGATTATTGGGGGGATTATTAGATATATTTTCAGGGTTAGAAGATTTATTGTTAGTCCCGGCCGCAACTACGGCTCGGCGAATTGCCAAATTTTGTTGCCAAGTAGCGATCGCATTAAATCCCAAGGCAAGTAAACCGCCACCCACTAGAGCAATTAACATCGCTACACTCAAAGGAA
Source organism: Pseudanabaena sp. OTE_70b_metabat_355 (assembly GCA_031377675.1). GTDB lineage: Bacteria > Cyanobacteriota > Cyanobacteriia > Pseudanabaenales > Pseudanabaenaceae > Pseudanabaena. The sequence goes on from JANMFC010000013.1 coordinate 7,037, forward strand.
TTGACAAGGGCTTCTGACCGAAAAAAACGATTTCGACCGCAGGCTGTAAATTTTGGACAAATACCGCCGCCAGAATTGTGATACTTACACCCAAAATCAAAAGCTGAAGAATGGGTAAAACACTGGGCGACTTTTTGCTCGAATTTACAGATGAATTCACGGGATTTGAAAAGCGCGATCGCGTCATAGCTCTAACTCTCCTGTGGTTCTCCTGCGGCAATATTAGCAGGAATCCGCCCCTGCCAACGCTGGATTAGGTCAGCATCAATATCTAATTGATCGAGCGCTCTAGCAATTACAAAATCGACAAGATCCTCAATTGTTTTCGGATTGTGATACCAAGCGGGGATGGCTGGCACAATTCGCGCTCCCGCCTCGGCTAAGGTGGTGAGGTTGCGGAGATGAATTAAGCTGAAGGGTGTTTCACGGGGGACGATGACTAAGCGTCGCCCTTCCTTGAGATGCACATCCGCCGCCCGTTCTAATAAATCAGAACTCAAGCCATGAGCAATTTTTGCCACTGTTGCCATGCTACAGGGAATAACTAACATCCCCAATGTCCGAAACGAGCCACTGGCGATCGTTGCGCCGACATCACCCCATTGATGACAAATTAGTTTTCCGCTTTCAGATTCACTTTGATCGCGCCAAAACTGTTCTTGCGATCGCAAATTACTGGGCATGGCAACATTATTTTCCGATTGCCACACCATCATCGCCGCCTTAGAAGCGACTAGATCGACATTGTAATTATTATTGAGTAAAAATTTCAGCGATCGCACGGCATAAATCATGCCTGAAGCTCCCGATATTCCCAAGACGATCGCTTTTTGATTCTGCATTCTCTAAACTCAGTGGATTTTCTGATTGGTAGCTAAGTAGCTAGGCATAATTATATATAAAACCCAAATAAGGGGAATTGCCCGCTTTGCGGGCGATTCCCCTTATTTGGGTTCTTGGTTTTATTGAGCCGAGGTACTTAGACATAGCTTAAAATCATATCAAAAAAGCACCTAAAACTGCTCTAATGGTGGTTTTGGTGAGCCGTAGAGATAGTGGTGATTTTTAGGGATTCCGACGCTCACAGGCGTTTTTTCACTCTAGTTTGCCGATCGCCTGTTGGTTGATCAGAATTTTGTTAGTTAGCAAATCGCTCACAGTGACAATCAAAACGCGGCGATCGTCAATTTCAAAGAAGACAGCAAGGCGATCGCTACCCAATTCTCCTCTAGGATGGAGCTTGGCAACACAAACTTCGGGAACGCTTAGATTGAGACGATCGCTAGCTGAGAGAGAGCGAAAATCAGACTGTTTTAGTAATTGACTACTGGTCATTTTCCCTGCTTGATCATAGGTGACTTCCGCCTGAGATATATCGGCAACTTCTCCGATGTCGAGGTAAACCTCTTCCTGTCCTGCGATCGCGGCTTGCAAAATGAGCGGCTCCTCGCGTTGGCATGGATATTTTGTCCCTTTCTCAAATAATCGATAAAAGGAATATTGACAGAGATAGGGTTCCCAAAGGCGGATTGCATAGCTGTGACGTAAATGGTCTTCGATCGCGATCGCCTGTGCGAGAGCCAAAGCTCCATGGGCTACTGCTTCAAAAGGTTTGCCAAAGCTGACTTTGGATTTGCCGAAATAGGAAATAATCAATTGTTGAACAGCGACAATTTGACAACTACCGCCGACCAAGAGAACCTCCTCGATCGCTGCCTTGCTAGTGCCTCGATTTAGGGCGGTGACTAGGACTTCATCGATCGCTTCTCGTAATTGTTCGAGCAACTGATTTTGTTCCAGAATTTCGGCAAGTCCTATTTGATTAAGTTGAAATTGATGAGAAACCTGTTTTTCTTGATCCCACCAGCTTTCACTGACTTCTGGCTCCAAAGATAATTTAATCTTGATTTTCTCGGCAAATTCTAAAATGTTTAACCAAGTCGATTCACTGATTTGCGATCGCGTTGTTCCGAGTTGACGTAAAAAATATTCGGCGATCCAACGATCAATATCAATACCACCAATATACGCATCAGACTTAGCGATCGCTTCAGCTTTAGTAATTTGAGTAGCATTAGCGATCGGCGCAGTTCTCACTAAACTCAAATCCAATGTGCCGCCACCAAAATCAATCACCAACACAAGGGCATTTGGGCGCGTAATCGCATACCCCAAGGCGGCGGCGGTGGATTCATCAATTACTTGAAAATTTGGGAAGTCCAGTTTTTCGGCAAGGTGATGGAACCAATTAAGATATGCGTCAAATGCACCAACGGGAACCGTAAAAATTAATTTAGTTGGCTGAATACCTTGCCCTAAAAGCCTCTGCCAAATTTCCTGTAAAAACATCTCGGCGATCGCTTCAGCATCATAGAGATATCCATCAATTTCACGCGCTGGCGATCGATAATTAGCAACGATATCCCTTTTAAACCCTTGAAACAATCGCTTGGAAAGGCTTTGAGATTTTACTTGTTCGCCAAACAGGAATTTTTCTCGACTATTTCCATCTATCAAATTTACATAAACCAAACTCGGCACAAGCCAAGCTTCACCTTCAGGAGTAGCAAAGGCGCGTGAAATATGATCGAATTTTATGGTTTTTGGACTTTGGCGATCGCTATCAAAAATGGCGATCGCGGTGTTACTAGTCCCAAAATCAATGGCAACAACTGTCATGAGCTAAATTATTATTCTAGTTGCTAACTAAACTAGCTAATTTTTTGAGTTGATACTAAGGCATTGAGTATGATTGTATTTTATGACGATCGCTTGGCTAGATATCGTACAATCTTAATAACTTAGATAAAACACTATGCTTAATTATTTAGCGATCGCTTAAGCACAGGAGCAATTGCCAACACTGTCTAAAAAACTCAGAGATCCAGCGATTATTACTCAAGACGGTAAGCCTGTAATTGTTGCTTTGAGTATGCAGCAGTTTGCTTCTTTGGTGGAAACAATGGAGATTTTAAGCGATCGCGAGTTTATGGCAGATTTAAGAGAGGGTATCCGACAAGCAGATTTAGGACAAACGGTTAGTTTAGAAGCTTTGAAATTAGAGTTGAGATTTTAAAAATGAGTAAGGAAAATGATGACTTGACTGGGTTCTGGTGGATTCCTTCAAATCCTGCTAATAAGCTTGCAGGAATCTTTAGATACTCAAAAGACAATGGAATGAATCTTAATCTAATTGGCTCTTTCATTGATGAGCAGACTATCACCGATGTCAGTACTAACTATCCTGTTATTTTTGGAGCTACAAATAATAAGGAAATTACCTTAATCAACTGTTCTGTTACAGAGTCAAGCTTTAGTACATCAGGTTTTTCAAGTTTGAAATGCCGCGTAGACAAAGTATTTATTGGCGCACACTTATCTTTTCCTGAAGAAAATTTGTTCTACAAGGTTGAAGTTGAATATACATATTTAACCGACTGGATTGGAGAAATACAATTTTTAACTTCAAATATTTCTAGAGAAAAATACCAAGAATATCAAGTAACTTATCATATTCCGAATGCGTATGCTTTTGTATCAAAATCAGCACGCTTAAAGCTTAACTTTTCTCTAGACGGTAAAACTAGTTTATTCAGAACAAATATATCTAAAAAAATAACATTAGAGATTGAAGTAGAGAATGATTTGAAATTAGAGGAGTTCATTACTCGATTTGTCTACCCATTACAAAATTTTCTTACATTTGTGACTGGGAAACGTAATGCCTTGGAAAGAATAGATGTTTATTCTAGACAAAAAAATACTATTTTTTACCAGAATCAAAATATTTCGCTACCAATTCAAGTTATAGGTAATCAAATCTATCATGGAGAAGAGCGCAAAGAAAACTTTCAACTTTCAAATGTTTTATTTAGCTTTCAATATGTCAAAGATAAATTTGGAGAAATAATTAATAAATGGATCGAAAATCATGAACACTTTGAAGCAACCTGCAATCTTTACTTTGGTATTCAATATCAGAATCAACTGTACTTAGAACAAAAGTTTCTGAGTATTGCCCAAGCTGTTGAGAGTTTTCATAGACATTCACCAAAATTTAAAACGATGGTTCTTCCAAAAGAGGATTATAAAAAGAAAATAAATGCGATTCTTTCTAGTACTCCAGAAGAACATAAAGAATGGCTAAAACAAAAGCTTTCGTTTAGCAATGAACCAAGTCTTCACGATAGGTTGAGTGAATTAATTGAAACTGTCAAAGAAAGTATTGAACCATTGTTAGGTGACATTAATTCATTTATAAAGAAAGTCAAAGACACAAGAAACTACCTTACTCATTATGATCGGTCTGGCAAGAAAAAAGCTATTGAAGGATTAGAATTGTTTTGGCTCATTCAAGGAATGTCTTTTCTTCTCCAAGCGCTGTTTCTTTATGAACTGGAATTTTCTTGTGAAGATATTAAAATCTTTATATCTAAAGATCCGATGTTTAACCTCGTTCGAGATAATCTTAGGACTGAGGTTATAGAATTAGGACTTACGCAGAAATTGATTAAGACTTCACAGCTAGATCCTCTCCCACAGGAAAAGAGAATAAGAAAAAATAGAATTTTGCGTCCCTTCTTCCGCAAGAGAAGGGGGTGGAGAATGAGGAAGATTTTTGTTTTGCGTAAGCTCTAAGATTAACTGGCGTAACTGTTTGAATCAAAAAACACAAACAATTGTAACAATTAAATTATTGGGACGAGAAGGTATAGCTCTGTTTTAAGGATTTTGGTGATCGCAACTAATTTCTGGCTTTGAGAAGGTATATCAAATTTCATGAAAAAATTATAGATAAAATTGCAATATGAAAATCAATTGTTTTAATTTTAAAAATAATATCCAAAATTGGCACCTAGAACAGACTTACTTTGATAACTTAAACCTGTTAGTTGGTGGTTCTGGAGTGGGAAAAACTAGAATTCTTAAAGCACTTTATTTAATCTGTAATGTTGCTCAAGGCGAAGTCCAAATGTTAGAAAATGTAGAATGGTCTATTGACTTTTCTCATTTAGGACAAAAATATCGATGGGAGCTAAAGGCGTTAAACCCAACTGAACAAACTTTTTCTAGCGAGCAAAATCAATCTGAGATTGTCGATGAAAAGCTCTTTAAATTTGTAGAAAATAACGAACCTATAGAAATCCTTCATCGCACTAAAACAGAATCTACATTAAATAAAAGTCAGATACCAAAACTTAAAAGAACTGAAAGTGCAATTACTCTTCTCGCCGAAGAAGAATCTATAGCCCCAATAGCCGATGCCTTCAAAAGATTTATTTTCAATGAAACACTTCAAAATGTAGAAATATCTGTCGGTTTAGATCCTAGCAGCTTGATTTTATCCCCATCTTTAAATGCTCAGTTAAAATCAATAAATACCGATCAGAATGCTTATACCAAAGCTCTAGAAACATTTAAAGAAACTTCTATAAATTTTGCGACAATACTTAAAGCGTACTACATAAAAAAATATTTTCCACAAATGTTCGACGAGATAAAAGAAGCTTATATTGAGATTTTCCCCAGTGTAAAAGATGTTAGAGTCACTGTAAATAAACAATCTGATAAAAACTATAATCTTCTCCTTGAAATTCAAGAACATGGCTCAGAAAACTGGATTCCTCAATATCGAATCTCCTCTGGTATGTACGTCACCCTAACCTATTTGATAGAAATAACAACTGCTCCTGAAGGATCAGTATTTGTCGTTGATGAATTTGAGAATAGCTTAGGCATTAACTGTATGCCCCAATTAACAGACTTTATTCTAGATAAATTGCCTAATCTACAATTTATTCTGACCAGTCATCATCCCTATATCATCAATAATATCCCTTGGAAGACTTGGCAATTAGTGAGCAGAACCAACGGCACTATCAGAACTAGAAAAGCTGTAGAGATTCCCGAACTCAATACAGCATCTAGCTTAGACAAGTTCACGCAACTAATTAACTTACTCGAACATGAGGAAGAAACTGCGTGAATCTTTTGTTCTTAGTTGAAGGAGCGAAAACAGAACCTAAAGTATACAAAGCTTGGCTATCACATCTATTTCCTAAGATTAGCTTTGTAGAAAAACCTGAAGATATGACCACCAACTCATGTCGAATTATTGCAGGTAATGGCTATCCCAACATGGTGAGCGCCCCAAAAATCTATGGAGGACGCTCCCGATTAGAAGAATGTTTACTAGACATCAAAAACTATAACAACATCGGTCATTTCTTCATTTGTATAGATTCAGAAGATGATCCTTATCAAACTAGATTCGATGAAATTCACGCCAAACTAGAAGACTTCAAAACTAAACTGGGCATAGCTCAAACTCAAAATACAGAATTTCACATCATCATTCAAAATTGCTGTTTTGAAACTTGGGCATTAGGCAATGCTGATATTCCTGCTCAATACTCAGCCAAAGGAAATTCCGATTTTTTCTCAGGTTTTCAGCCTTACTATGACGTTCTCACCAACGATCCCGAATTAATGAGTTGTCCACCTGAATATATTACAAAAGCCAGATTTCACGAAAAATACCTCAAGCAATATTTGCAAGAATTTGGCTTGTTTTATAAAAAAGAAAGACCAAAAACCATTGAAAATAAGACATATCTTGATGCTCTGATTAAAAGATGTAGATCGACTAATCATTTATCTAGCCTGAAGTATTTATTAGATATCTGGGACGAGATGTAGAAAATAGGCGATCGGATTTGTGGGTGTTGTGGGGCGATCAGTTATAATTATGACCAATCCAGTAAGTTATATTTGCTGCCATGACTAACGCATTACAATACATCTGTGATTCAGAAGGGCAAATGGTTTCCGTAGTTGTCCCTATTTCTTTTTGGCAAGAAATAATGGCAGAAAGAGAAACCACCTATTTACTCAGCAGTCCAGCCATGAAAAAAAGACTACTTTCAGCTAGAAAGCGTCAAGATGGAATCTCTTTGGAATCAGCCTGTGAAAAACTTGGAATTTGATGCAGATGCTTTTGAAGACTTAGCTTGGTGGATCGAAAATGATCGTAAAAAAGCTTTAAAAATCGTTAAACTGATTCGTGAAGTTCAACGAAATCCCTTTGAAGGCACAGGACAACCTGAAGCATTAAAACATGACCTTTCTGGTTGCTGGTCACGCCGTATCGATCAAGAACATCGTCTAATTTATGAAGTCCTAGACGATAAAATCAGAATTCTTGCCTGCCGCTTTCACTACTAAAAAGCACTGTTTGATGGGGAAATAGGCGATCGGGTATTGGTGTTGAGGGGCGATCGCTGTTTGATGTTGAGATTTAGGTGATCGGGTATTGGGTGGTGAGGTGCGATCGTTCTTTGATTTAATAATTTATTGTAAAACTTTTCTCGATTCTTCCTGCTCCTTCGCTTGATGTAAAATTTCATTAATCAGATTTTGATAGCCAACTTCTCCCGCCTTCAATTTGAAATACTCAATAAGATTGGCATCTAAGGAAATAGTAATACTTTGCTTGCGTGGCATAGGTTTAAGTGCTATGCGAAACTTTGCCCGATCTAAATCTGCTTGTGTTACTTCGGAATATTCATCCCGATCATTAGAGGTTTCTGAAGAAGAGTAGTTGTTCATTTTTGTTTGCCTCACGCATAGAAATAATACGGATTTCGTCTTCGGTTTCAGTATGTACGATCACAACAACTTTCATGCCTAAGAGTCCAAGCGTTACCCAACGCTGTTCTCCATAGTTTTCACGGTTATCTTCAAACGTAAATGTCGAGCCTATAAAGACTTTTTCAGCATTCACAAAATCGATAGCGTGCTTTTTTAGGTTGCTTTGCCTTTTAACTTCATTCCATATGAATTTCATATATAACTTTTATTATACATACCTTAAATCACTCGTCTCTTGAGAATAAAGTTTAGCATTTAGAATATGGCGATCGCTGTTTGATTTGAGGGAATAGGCGATCGGGTTTGTGGGTGGTGATTGGCGATCGCTTTTTGATGTGTGGATAGGCGATCGGGTATTGGGTGGTGAGGTGCGATCGCAATCTTAAAAGCTTAAAGCCATCGCAAAAATGATGGCTTTCTTAATTTGTAACATTACATCACTTGGTAAATCTCCCAACTTGCGCTCTAAACGTGCTGTTGGGATAGACCCAATACCCTGAACATTAGCGACAGATAATTGATTGAGAAATCTTAAATTAGGAAGCACGACCTCATACTCACTATTTCTGTATTGAGTCGTCAGAGGGGCATAAATCACTAAAACTCTTGGAGGATTTGCATCATAACGAGAAACAATTACAACAGGACGAGTCTTTGCTGCTATGCCTAAATCCGCTAACCAAACTTCGCCCTGTTTAATATTCATCCAGTAAATCCAATACCTCTTGTTCCAGAGAACGCGATCGCAAAATATCTAACGCATCCCGATCAGCTAAATCAATTATTTCCAAAATAAACTGTCTCGCCAATTCAGCAACATCTGGTTGCCATCTGGCTAATTTTACATTTAATGTTTGCGCTAAAGTATCCATTTTTACCTTTGCTTAAAGCATCAACCTAATTCAGATTAACATATTTACTGAGAGGCGATCGCTATTTGATTTGGAGATTCAGGCGATCGGGTTTTGTGTATAGTGAGGGGCGAACTCTTCGAGAACCTAGGCTGAATAATTTCTCCAAGCCTGTTTCACAAAAAATAAAAATTCCCTTTGAAATCTCTCAGTTGAGAATCGCATGGCATTTTCGCGACAGTCTATGGGCGAAATCCGATCGCCTAGATTTTCAAACTCATAGATGGCTTCGCGAATACTCTCCACAGTTTGAGATTTAAAAAATACACCTGTGGGGCGATCGCTGTCTAAGCTGATTACTGATTCCCTTACACCGCCGCGACCATAGGCAATAACTGGTGTACCGCAAGCTTGAGCCTCTACAGGTGTAATCCCAAAATCCTCTTCCGCCGCAAAAACGAAGGCTTTAGCATTTTGCATATATTCACGCAGTTCCTCTGGTTCGCGATGACCGAGAAACTTGACATTTTGACCCGCTTTTGCACGGATTTTGATCATTTGTTCCCCATCACCGATCACGATTAATTGGCGATCGCCTAATTCAGCAAAAGCCTCAACGATTAAATCAATGCGTTTATAGGGAACCAATCGTGAAGCGGTGAGATAAAAATTTTGCTTTTGTGTTTGAAGTGAATAGTTCTGTAAATCTACAGGCGGGTAGATTACCTTTGCATCCCGCCGATAGACCTTGTGGATTCGCCGCGCAATAAATTGGGAATTTGCAATAAACAAATCCACTCCATTAGCCGTGCGATAATCCCAAAGCCTGATTTGATGCAAAATCCATCGGGCAATCCAGCTTTTAAATCCTTTTTCTAGATTTGATTCTTGAAGATATTGATGTTGCAAATCCCATGCATAGCGGATGGGAGAATGGACGTAGGAAATATGTAATTGATTAGGTGAAGTTAGCACTCCTTTGGCGACTGCATGGGAACTAGAAATAATTAAATCGTATGTTGACAGATCAATCTGCTCGATCGCTAAAGGCATGAGTGGCAAATATTGCCGAAATTTAGTTTTTGCGAAGGGTAATTTTTGAATAAATGTCGTAGTAACTGATTTATTTTGAATAAATCCTCGTTTTTCTTCATCGAGAAAATCCACAACCGCGAATAAATCCGCATGGGGAAATAAATTTAAGATCTGTTCAACCACACGCTCAGAACCAGCATAATTAACAAACCACTCATGAACGATCGCAATTCGGGTATTTTCTAAATTTGACATAATTTAATTGGCTATGGTGGGCTTCTAGATGCTAATGTAATACAAACAAAAAGTGATGTTTATAATTTTATAGATCACTCCTAAGCTAACCATTCAGAATTTTATTGTATAATAGACCAGATCAAAAATGACCGTTCTCCCATTTTTTTCAAATGTAGTTTCTAATCAAGATTACACAATTAAACTTGATCACCGCAATAAAACTAAAGAAAAGTCTCAGTGGACTGTTTCTCATCAGGATGAAGTTGCAATATTTAAGAATGCTTATACTCGCAAATGGGTAAGTAATAATAATGCTTGGGGTATATTTTTTAACAATGACGAACTTGATTATTTAGGTGTTGCCCAAGATCATGCTACGCAAGTTTTTATAGCTAAATTTAAGAATGATGTAAACCGTAATGACTGGCACGGCTATCCAGCCGATCATCAATCACATACTCAAGATATTCCCGATGAAGCTATCCTCAAAGATTGGTTGTTTAATAATATTTTGCCCAAGGCTAAGATAAGTAAAATAGTAGGAGGTAAACCATGCAAGCTGTAAAAATCATAATTCCTGGATCTTTTTGGGACTCACAAATTTATTCTGGTTATTTATATATCTTCCTAGATGATGCATCTATCGCTATTTTGGATTGGAATAATGCAATTGATAATCTAATTCAAAGCAATCAAAATATTGCGATCGCTTTAAGAGTTGCATTTTTGAAAAGCAATTTATTATATGACCACAGTACTCAATATTTATTGTCAAGTAAAGAAATTAAAAATGTTATTGATCTTCAGTTTAAAGAGCTTTTGAGTAAGACATTTGAATTTCAGGGTATACATGACAATCGATTTAATCTTACACGTCAAAACAACCCTTTCCCATTTCCACACGCTGACTCAGAAATATATCATGGTCAAATTTATATTGCTCTAAAGTCAGGTTTATTTTCTTCGCAAAAACAAGATATTAAGAAATCTTACAAGCTTTGGGATTCTCCTATCCTTAATTTAACAGCATCCAATCAATATACTTCTTTAGCTCTAGCAACTGGTTCTGATGGTCTTTATGAATTGCCAATTAAGCCTATAGACTACGAACCCGACACTAAAATTACGCCAAATCAGGTAGCAGAAAATCACTGTAATAGCTGTGGTTGGTCTTATCAAAGTATATATGGTTCATCTAATACCAATTCGTCATTTCTTGCTTGTTTTGAAAAACAATCTCAAAAAAAATTAAATGGCTCTTTCAACAATACAAACTCACCACGATCATTTAAAGTTAAAGAGATAATTTCTTCAGAAGATTTATTTAAAACCAAAGGTTTTTCGTGGGGAACACGCGACAAAATTTATCAGTACCATAATGGAGAAATAGATGTCAAATCCTACAACCCTGACAAAAAAGGGTTGTTTGATAAAAAAGCGTTGTTCAAGGATTTGGGGAAAATTTCTTTAGGTCTTTCGGGTGGTGATGTTATTTCTGCTAATGTTGCTCCGTTTGGAACAGTGATTGAATATGACAACTCTCTCGTCATTGCTTTGAGTAATGGTGAATCGATGATAATTGAGGGAGAACCTGTTCGCTGGCGAGTTTTCCCACGCAGCACAAATTTCACTAATCAATTACACATTATTTACGATGATCGTATTGAAATTTTGTCCTTTGTTCACGACTATTTTGTAAATCAAAAAGAAAAGTTAGCTGGTATCAGAGTTGATTAAAACAGGAATTTTTTTATGAGCATATTAATTAGACAAGCTACGATTATTCTGCCCGATCGCCAGACTTTACTAGGTGATGTTTATATTCAGCAGGGCAAAATTGCTGCAATCGCCCCTTCCCTCAATCCCATCGATCTAAGCGCTGATGACAAACCTTTAGAAATTATCGAGGCAACAGGTTTGACTTTAATGGCGGGAGTAATTGATCCGCAAGTGCATTTTCGGGAGCCAGGGTTAGAGCATAAAGAGGATTTGCGATCGGCGAGTCATGCTTGCGCGAAGGGCGGCGTGACCAGTTTTTTAGAAATGCCAAATACAAGACCACTGACGATTACACAGGCGGCGCTAGATGACAAACTTAGTCGAGCAGCCAGTAAATGTGTGGTGAATTATGGGTTTTTTATTGGCGCAACAGGGGAAGTTTTACCTGATTTACTCAGCGCAAATCCGACTTGTGGGATCAAGATATTCATGGGATCAATGCATGGTGATTTACTGGTCGATCAAGAGGAAATTTTGGATCGGATTTTTTCGCAAGGCGATCGCCTGATAGCTGTCCATGCTGAAGATCAAGCGCGAATTGCTCAGAGACGGATCGAATTTGCGGACAGTAAAGATCCTGCGAAACATTCATTGATTCAGGACAATCAGGCGGCGCTAAATGCGACTCAATTAGCGGTCAAACTTTCTAAAAAATATCGGAGACGCTTACATATCCTGCATCTGTCCACAGGTGAAGAAGCGGAATTTTTGCGTCAAGAAAAACCAGAATGGGTGACCGCCGAGGTGACACCACAGCATTTATTGATGAATATAGGAGCTTACGAGAAAATTGGCTCCCTTGCTCAGATGAACCCGCCCTTGAGATCGCCCCGCGATCAAGAAATTCTTTGGCAAGCCTTACTCGATGGCGTAATTGATTTCATTGCCACTGATCATGCGCCCCATACCCTTGCTGAGAAAGGACTTGTGGCAAGTCAAGATAAGCAAATACAAGATCTGCAAATGGCTACATCTGAACAAAAATTGGAAAAATCTTCGGCAAATACGATTTTACTAGAGCCAGCGAATGTGCCATCGGGAATGCCAGGGGTAGAAACTTCAATGCCTCTAATGCTGACTGAAGCCATGAAAGGTCGCTGTACATTGCATCAGGTCAGCCAATGGATGAGTAGCAATGTTGCTAAAGCTTACAAAATTGCTAATAAGGGTGAAATTCGGGTCGGTTGGGACGCTGACTTGGTTTTGGTGGATTTGCAAAACTATAAACCTGTCCGAAATGAAGATCTGTTGACCAAGTGCGGATGGAGTTCATTTGCAGGTTGGGAGCTTACAGGATGGGCGGTGACAACGATTGTGGGCGGTCAAGTGGTGTTTGCTGATGGCAAAGTTAATCCTGATGTGCGGGGTCAAGCATTGCAGTTTGGTTAGATTCGCGACACAATGGACATAATAAAGCTTATTCGACCGCTTTGCGGTCGAATAAGCTTCTTGGCATTTTGATGCAAGACTTTTAAATTACGCAATATTATGTTTTTGCCGCCCTTTTTGCCGCCCAATGAATTGAGAAAACTATTGAGCAAATTATCAAGCAAAGTATTCGGTTTATTACTGATCGCGATCGCGTCAGGGTTGTTTACGGCTTGTAGCAACACAGATAAAAATAGTAATAATACTGGGAGCGATGATAAGAAATTATCGATACCTGCGATCG
>JANMFC010000158.1:0-2144 GCA_031377675.1 Pseudanabaena sp. OTE_70b_metabat_355
CTACGCGGTCAACGACAACACGATCGACCTGTTCGCGCCCGACAACAATCAGGTGCCCATCATCACTGGCATCGAGGAACTCCCCGCCTTCTTGCGCGGCGAGAGGTTGAAGTCGGTGTAGTCGAAGCCTCTCACGACTCATTTAGGATTGCTATAGTCCAGATAAAAGTATAAAAGTGCCGCAAAGTGGCACTTTTATACTTTTATCTGGGTTTGGATTTAGCGCAAAGCGCTGTATGAAATGAGATGAGATTAAACTGATGCAACCTGCTGACTTAACAACACTTGTGGCTTTGACCCACGAGCTAAACCAAGCTTGTGTGCCTGCAAGATTAGAGCAAGTACATCAAAGCGATCGCCATACCATTTATTTGCAATTACGAACTTTAGAAAAAAAACTATGGCTGTTGCTATGTTGGCATCCCCAGTCAGCAAGATTACATTTGTCCTCACCACCACCGAAACAAGCTGATACTTTCACCTTTAGCCAACAAATTTTGCATCAAGTCTCAGGATTTGCGCTTGTCTCGGTGCAGTTAACTAGTCCTTGGGAGCGCGTAGTTGATTTGCAATTTGCGAAACGCCCTGATGATCAGGTGCAGTGGCATTTGTATTTAGAGGTAATGGGCAAATATAGCAACGCAATTTTAGTCAATGCCCAAGGCGAAATCGTCACCGCCGCGCACCAAGTCAGCAGCAAGCAATCACGAGTACGCCCGATCCAAACAGGCGATCGCTACGAATTACCACCCGCATTACTGGAAGCAATTCCCAGTTTGAGTGAATCCTTTGACTCGTGGCGCGATCGCCTAATTTTAATTCCCAAAGAAATTAAGCGTAATTTACTCAGCAATTATCGCGGCGTTAGTTCATCACTAGTGCGATCGCTAATGGCGATATCGGAGCTAGATGGCGATAAAAATGTTGCCGATTTAGCTGTGTCCGAATGGGAGCAACTATTTTGCGCTTGGCAAATTTGGCTGACTTGTATTGAGAGAAAAGAATTTTATCCACATTTAGAAGAAAAGGGATATGCCCTCACCCCTAGCCCCTCTCCCGCAGGGGACAAGATTCTTACTCCCCTTCTCCTGCGGGAGAAGGGGCTGGGGGATGAGGGCAAACTTTCGCAATTAGTCAATGATTTTTGCGATCGCTATTATTCCGCCCAAACAGGGCAAATCGCTTTTCAGCAATTGCATCAACAGATTAGTCAAGCCATTCAAAATCAGCTAGCAAAGTTAAGTATTAAAGAGAAAGAATTTCTCGATCGCCTCCAACTCTCGACTCAAGCCGATGATTTTAAAAATAAAGCCGATTTATTAATGGCGAATTTGCATCTTTGGCGAATTGGGCTGAAAGAGATTCAACTGCAAGATTTTCATTCCGATAAATTGATGACGATTCCTCTCGATCCCACTCTGAACGCACAGCAAAATGCTCAATCCTTTTATAAAAAACATCAAAAACAAAAACGGGCGGCTCTAGCGATCGCACCACTATTAGAATCAGTACAACAGGAAATCGCTTATCTAGAGCAAGTATCCACAGCCGTGAGTTTATTGGAACAGCAGGAACTTTCGGCACTCCAAGAAATTCGGGCGGAACTAGCACAGCAAGGCTATCTCAAGGTCACGGCTGAATATGCGCCACGCACGAAGACTAATAGTAAAGGCGGCAAGAACAAAAGTAATCGAACCAAACAAGAAGAGATTCCCGATTGTCATCGGTTTACGACTCCCAATGGCTTTGAGGTTTGGGTGGGGAGAAACAACTATCAAAATGATTTGATATCTTTTCGGATTGCGGGAGAATACGATCTCTGGCTTCATGCTCAAGAAATATCGGGTAGTCATGTACTTTTACGTTTACCTGCGGGGGCGATCGCGGAAGATCAAGATTTACAAGTGGCGGCGAATTATGCCGCCTATTACAGTCGCGCCAGACAAAGCGATCAAGTGCCTGTGGTCTACACGATTCCTAAATATGTGTTTAAGCCCAAGGGCGCAAAACCAGGGATGGTCGTCTATACCCATGAAAAGATTATTTGGGGACAACCAAATCAAACCCAAAGAAGCTGATTCGATCGCTTTGTGGTCGAATCAACTTCTTTCGGTTTTAAAGAGAGAGTGGCGGCGCAAAGCGCC